>DMJJ01000102.1 GCA_003452185.1 Verrucomicrobiales bacterium
TCCTGTCCCGGGGGGCTCGCCTGGCTGGGGAACACGTTCCCGGAGGGATGGCGTGGAACGATGTTGATGACCCGGTTTGGGAACTTCATCCGGGCCGACAAGGAGAACTGCGGTTTCGACCTTCTGCAGCTCCGGCTCCGGAAGAATGATACCGGTGTTTACGAAGCCCACGTTCACACCGTGCTCGCCCCGCTGGGGCGTCCCACCGATGTACATGTGGGGGACAAGGGCCGGATCTACATCAGCGAGTACGGGCGTGCGACCAACAGCAGTGCCTCGTACTCCCTGCCCGGGCGGATCCTGGAACTTCGGGTGAAGTAGAGGCAGGGCGGGGCGGAGCGCGGCTGGAAGTGGGTGAGCCAGGAGCCTGGGGACCGCGGGCGAGTGAGGAGAAAGACCCCTTCCGGGGCGTTCGCGCCGGCTGGTCGACCCTCTCCACGCTGCTGCCGTCCGCCCGACTTCGTTTTTGAAACGCGGTGACGCAGAGACGCAGAGACGCGGACTGAGAAGAATACTTCTTCCACAGAGGGCTACCGTTCGGGGCAGAGGGCGAGCCTGTGGGGAATCGCCGCCACGAAGGAAAAACAGAAAGGGTCTCTTCCTCCCCGTCCCCTGCAGTCCGCGTCACCGCGACTCCGCGCCACTGCGTTCCCAAGGAGAAGAGCGCGAGTCGACCCCGGCCCCAGCCCGCTGCCCTGCCAGGCGGCGCTCCCGTGGGTGCTCTCCTCGACGGGGCGAGCGGTTGGGTATGGAGTTGTGTGATTGGAGCCGCTCCCACCCGGGTTTAATCACCCCTGGGTTACGCCGCGGGCCGTCCCGGGCTGGCCGGGGCCTGAACGAGCTCCCGTCCCTCGGCTTTTGCCAGGGCACAGACCTGCTCATGGAGGGCTCGCGCCATCTCCTTCCGGTTCAGCCCGCGGGGCGGCGGTTCGCCGAACCGGACGGTTGCCCGGATCTCCTTCAGGCTGAAAAGCCGCAGGAGGTGGGGGAGAAAGGTCATGTCCTTCCAGTAGGCGACATCCTCCGACGCATCCCCGCCTGGGAGCTCGTAGCCGATCCAGGCGGGCGTCACGGTCCATCCGTTGGCCGCGGCCGGCTCGAAGAGCGAGGAATGGAACGGGAGGACCCGATCCCCGCCGGTGCTCGTCCCCTCGGGGAAGAGGGCCACGACGGCCCCGGCGGCCAGCACCGGCTTGAAGGCCTCGGCGAGACGCTTCACATCGGCCCGCTGCTCGCGGTTGATGAAAAGCGTCCCCGCGCACTGGGTCAGCACCCCGATCACAGGCCACCACTTCACCTCGCTCTTGGAGACGAAGGTGAACGGCTGGGAGGCGGCGTACACCACGATGTCGATGTAGCTGAGGTGATTGCTCGCGAGCAAACCCTCCTTGGGCGGCGTGCCGCGCACGGTCAGCCGCACCCCCAGAAGATGGAGAAAAGCGGTCCCCCAACGGTGGGTCCACGCGATCCGGTGCTGACGGCTTCCAGCGCGACCCAGGAGCAGGATGCAGAACAGGAACTCCAGAACGCAGGTCACCGAGATGAGGCAGAAGCCGCAAAGCCGGTAGAGGAATCGGAAGGCGCCAGACATCGTCGAGGCGCCACCTAGCTGAGGTACTTGAGCACCGTGCTGCGGGGAAGATCCTCGAGGTCGAGGAGGGTCAGGAAATCGATGGTCTTGAACTCGCGGTCGATCGCCGGCGGGCTGCAGATCCGGGCCCCGATCGAGAGATAGGCCAGGAGGAGTTTGGGCACCTTGGGGGGGCGTTCCGCCGTCACGTCGAGCGGGCAGACATAGGCGGGCTGCGGGTTGGTGCGCCATTCGGGCGGGGCCAGATAGCTTCTCTCCAGGTCGCCGTACATCGAGGCCCCGATTCCCGGGTCCTGCGACGTCAGGCTGCTGCACCCGATGAGGTAACGGCCTCCATGCTCCCGGGCGTAGGAGGAGATTCCCTTCCAGAGCAGCCCGAGGACCGCGAGGTTGCGATGCTCGGAATGAACGCACGCCCGGCCCAGCTCGATGATCTGGGACCGGCGGGGCTCGTAGGGGGAGAAATCAAATTCCTGCTCGCTGTAATACCCCCGCTTCGCCTTGGCGGTCATCCCGGTCTGAAGCCGGTAGGTTCCCACGATCTCCTGGGAGCGGGTGTCCTCCACGAGCAGGTGGTCGCAGACGTCGTCAAACGGGTCGGCGTCCCGGCAGGTGGCGTAGGAGCTGTCGAGCCCCTCGTTCAGCTCAAGGTTGAACACCAGGAACCGCAGAGTCTGGGCCGCCTGAACCTCCTTCTCCGTCGAGGCCAGCCGCAGGACGTAATGCGACCGCGCCTCGCTGCGAGCGAGGATCCGGTCGCCCATCGAGTTCGTTGAGTTGGTGGTTGTTTCGGCTTTCACCGTGGTGGTCAGGTCGTGAGGCCCTGTGGCCGTCGGTCCTGAGTAACATAGTTGGGTTGGAGCCCGCGATTAGTCAATCCGGGACTGAGGTGGTGGGGCGGAGGGGGGACGTGAGGCGGGTGTGCGTCGCCACCGCTGCTGGGGGCGTGGCTCGTCGGAGACTCGACCTACCGGCGGAGGTGTACCGCGCGAGGCGGAAGGTGGGGCGAACCTCCTGATGAGCCGCGGCGTGCGTGCGCGTGGGGGCTGAGGGTTTGATGTGACACAGGCGTGGCAACACGGCATCCGCCTCTGGCCGGGGTTTCTTGCCGGGGGTTCCCTTTCCCATTGTCCCTCAGGCCTCTGGGGCTTAAGTTCTCGCCGCGCGTGAGCAGCCTGCCCAAAGTCAGCTTTCTCATCCCGACGCTCAACGCGGCGGGGATCCTGGAGAACTGCCTGCGATCGATTGAGGCCCAGGAGTACCCGGCCGCCCTGAAGGAGATCGTCGTGGCGGATGGGGGGTCGACCGATGGAACCCGGGAGCTGGCGCGCCGGTACGGGGCGGTGGTGTTGGAGAACCCTCGGCGCGGATACGACTCCGGGAAGTGTGTGGCGCTGGCGGGATCGACGGGGGAGTTTTCGATTTTCGTGGATGCCGACAATGAGATCACCCACCCCGATTTCACGCGGCGCGCCGTGGAGGCGCTGCAGCGCTTTCCCCGGGCGCTCGGGTTCGAGAGCTACTATCTGGCCTCCCCCTCGATGAGCTCCTTCTGTGTCTATCTCTCACAGCTCCTGCATATCAGCGATCCCGTGGCCTGGATGATGAGCGTCAACCCGGTCCGGGTTGGGGTGGAGGAGGGGGGGGTGGAGCGGTGGACGTTTCCGAACGGCCGGCTGGCCTTCCCGATGGGGGCCAACGGGTTCATCTTCCGCCGCGCCGATCTGGCGCATCTCACCGCGCAGGATCTGTTCGAGGATTGCACCGTGGTGGTGGAGATGGCCCGGGCTGGCCGGGCCGAATGGCTTCGGATCCCCGGCCGTGGGGTTCATCATTATGTGGTGAGCGGGCTGCGGGACTTTGTCCGGAAACGGCGTCGGCAGACGTTTCATTTCCTCGCGCAGCGTCGGGAGCGCAAGGTCTCCTGGACCCAGTTCGGGACGACGGTCCCGGGATGGCTCGCCTGCCTGTATTGCGCGACGCTCCTCGGGCCGCTCTGGCACACCGCGCGAGGGTTGGTCCGGACCGGGCACCCGGCCTGGCTCTGGCATCCCGTGGCGAGCGTTGCCTCGGTGTTTGGAATCACCTGGGGGGTGCTCACCTATCTGCTGCGCGCCCGGGATGCCGCGGCGGAGGCCACCCTGCAGCCCCGGCAGGTTCACCGCGGGTCCGAGGGACCGAAGCAGGAGGGGCAATGAGCCGCCGTCGCTCGATCTATTTCATCGCGAATGCCGTCTGGGGCGACCTGGTCGGGGGAGGGGACATCCATTTCTTCGAGCTCGCGCGCGGGGCGGCGGCGGCGGGTTACCAGGTCTTCTATTTCGGGGGGCCCGCCCTCCAGAAGCATGTCGCCAACGCCGGCCTTCCCGGGGAGGTGATCCTCACCGAGACCCGCCGCCGTGGAAAGATCAACGAAGGATCGTTGCGGGGGCAGCTCCAGATGTTCCTCGATTACGTTGAGCGCTGCGCCCGGTCGCTCTCGCTCCTCCGCTCCATCGGGCCGGAAGACACGGTCTACGCCGTCACCGATTACTGGTGCGACAGCCTTCCCGCGATCTGCTCCCGTGCGGGCCGCAAGGCGATGGTGTTCCACATGGAGTCGCCGACGTTTGGCGAGATCCTTCGCAAGACCCGTCCCGACGTCCAGGCCGGCCGCCTCGCCTCGTTCCACTACTGGCTGAGCCAGAACTTCTCCCTTCGCGCCTTTCGGGAGTGCTCCAGCAAGCATCTCTTTTACCTCCATCCGCAGATGCGCGCGCGGTTGCTCGATCTCGGCTATCGGTGCGGGGAGATCTCCCCGATCAGCTACGGGGTCGACACCACCCTGGCCGGAACCGTTGCCTCCCAGGAGAAGCGGTACGACGTCTGCTGGATCGGCCGGGTCCACCGCCAGAAGGGGATCGACGATCTGCTCGCCACCCTGGAGTCGCTCGCGCGGGGGGTCCCCGGGTTCCGGGCCCTGCTGATGGGGAAGGTGGAGCCGTTGTTGCGTCCCCGGGTTGAGGCGCTTGGCCTTGGGGATCGCGTGGAGTTTTCCGGGTTTGTCTCCGAGGCCGACAAGGTTCGGCTCTTCAAGTCGAGCCGCCTCTTCCTCATGCCCAGCCGTCACGAAGGCTCACCGCGGGTGGTGGGCGAGGCGCTGGTCTGCGGGGTGCCGGTGCTGGCGTACGATCTTCCCACCTACAAGCCGGTCTTCGGGGATCTGGCCCGCTACGTCCCGTCGTTCGACCTCGGGGCCTTCCAGGCCGCGGCAGAAGCGATTGTTCGCGAGTCGCGTGCCGGCCGCACCTACCTGGACGGGCTGGATCTCGAGGGGTTTCGCCACGGCAACTCCTGGGAGGCAACCCGGGAGGCGTTTCTGCGGGGGCTCAACCCTTCTGGAAGTGGGCGAACAGGGTGTTGAACCCGCGCGGACGGCTGTAGTCGTAGTCGGTCATCCGGAGGCTCCGGGCCTTGAAGAACCGGTCGCGGCGGAAGATCCACTTCGAGACATACAGGTTCCACATGTCGAGCGCCTCCAGGAACCCGCACTTGATCTCGTGTCCCTGGAGCCGGAATCCCTTGTCCCGGGCCACCTGCTCCAGGAACTCGAGCGAGTAGTGCCGATGGTCGATCATCAGCACGGTGGGATCGAGAAGGATCGAGAGCCAGTGGCGGTTCGGGGTGGAGAGCAGGAAGCGACCCCCGGGCTTCAGCACCCGGCTCACCTCGGCAAACATCCTTGGCTCGGTCCGGCGGGGGATATGCTCGATGACTTCCCACGAGACCACGGTGTCGAAGCTTTGGTCGGGGTAGGGGATCTCGATTGCCGAGCCGACCTTGAAGTCGACCCGGGGATCCTGAACGTGGCGGCGGGCGGTATCGAGGTCGCTGTCGGTGACATCGATGGCCGACATCCGTGCCACGCCGTTCTGGGAAGCCCAGAGCTCGAACCATCCGTAGCCGCACCCGACGTTCAGCACCGCTCGGTCCCGCACCAGGGCCGGGCCGACAAACTCCCGCACGGTGTAGGCAAGTCTTCCGTGGAGTTCCTCGGGCGGGGCCTGGTTCAGGATGTTGTGCATGGTGTTGGCCTTCACCGGGGGCCGCGGCCCCCGGCTG
>DMJJ01000491.1 GCA_003452185.1 Verrucomicrobiales bacterium
CGATCCACCTGGAGGTCGGGGAAGGAGGGACCTTTGACTGGAACCCGGCAGCCCTTCCGGAAGGGGGAAGCCTGCGTTACGAGGGGGGGGATTCTGTGGTTGTTGCCGATGCGGCCTGGAAAGAGGTGGCGCGGCTTCCCGTGCGGGCCGAAGGGTGGCGGGTTCGCTATGGGGATTCCACAGTGAAGCTTCGTGCCTCGCTGCGTGAGGGAGCCTCCCTGAAGGCAGAGTTTCGCACGTTGAGCCTCCCCACGCATCTCGAACGATCCCCTGCGTGCTGGCTCCCAGCCTCCGAGCGGTAGCCCTTACCGTTGGCAATCTGCTTCTCAGTCTGCGTCACCGCATCTCCGCGCCATCGTGCTTCAAAAGCGGAGTCAGCTGCCACTTGCCGGTGGAGGCCCGAGGCCCCATTCTCCCGACGGCCTAGGCAGTGTCGCCGTGGCCGCGTGGCATGCCAGACCCCAACCCGAGTCCCATCGAGTCCCGCCCCGGGGCCGGTGCCTTTGCCTCCACCCAGTGGAGTGTGATCCTCCGTGCGGGGGAGGGCTCCTCCCCGGATGCGGGCGAGGCCCTCGAGGCGCTCTGTCGAACCTATTGGCCGCCGCTCTACGCGTACGTCCGCCGACGGGGCCATGCGGTGCATGAAGCACAGGATCTGGTTCAGGAATTCCTCTCCCGTCTGCTGGGGCAGGGGGGGCTGCATGGGGTGGATCGGGAGAAAGGGCGGTTCCGGTCGTTTCTGCTCGCCTCGATGAACCATTTCCTGACGAACGAGTGGCATCGAGGCCAGCGCCAGAAGCGGGGCGGGGGAAGGATCCATCTCTCCCTGGACCAGGCCCTCGAGGAGGGGGTTGCCGACGTCGAGCCCGTGACCCAGTTCACCCCCGAGAAGGCGTTCGAGCGCCGCTGGGCTGAGACCGTCCTCAGGAGCGCCCTGGAACGCCTGAGGTCCGAGTGGGGGGAGCGGTATCAGGCCCGTCACTTCGACGACCTGAAGGGGTTTTTGCTGGAACCGAGGGGAGCCGTCCCGTTGGCGGAGGTTGCCTCCCGACTCGGCATCACGGAGCCTGCCTTGAAATCGATCGTCCACCGCCTCCGCAAGCGCTACGGGGAGCTCTTCCGACAGGAGGTGGCGCGCACGGTGGGGGATCCCGCGGAGGTCGAGGAGGAGATCCGCCAGTTGCTTGCCGCCCTCTCGGAGTGAGATTCCCTGAATCTCCCGGTCCGCAATCTTGCAGTAATGGATGTAGAGACCCGCTGAACTCGTGTGAACCGTTGTCCGAAATGCGCCCTCGTCCTGTCCTCCGCCTCCTCCCTGGAGGGGCTCTGCCCTCGTTGCCTCCTGCTTGGAACGCTGGCCGACCCAGGCGAGGAGGGGCAGTCCGGGCCCGGGGGGGAGCTGGAGGTGGCGGCGGTCGAGGCGGCGCTTGGCATTCCGCTCCCGGGCATCGAGGATTTTGGTGATTTTCGCGACCTCCGCCCGCTTGCCCGCGGCGGCATGGGGATCGTGTACCGGGCCCGGCAGGTGAGCCTCAACCGGCAGGTCGCCCTCAAGATGATCCGCTCGGGCCGCCTCGCGCACGAGACCGACCTGAGGCGGTTCCGATCCGAGGCCGAGGCCGCCGCGCTCCTCGATCACCCCAACATCGTCCCCATCTATGAGGTGGGGGATCACCACGGGATGCCCTACTTCAGCATGAAGCTGATCGAGGGGGGAAGCCTTGCCAGCCACCTGCCGCGGCTCAGGAGCGATCTTCGCGCCGGCGTGGGGCTCCTGATGCGGGTGGCTCGGGCGATTCACTACGCCCATGAGCGCGGGGTGCTGCATCGCGACCTCAAGCCGGGGAACATCCTTATCGACGCGCAGGGGGAGCCGCACGTGACCGACTTCGGGCTCGCCAAGCTCGCGACCCAGGAGACCCAGGTCACGCTCTCGGCGGTGATCCTCGGAACCCCCGCGTACATGTCGCCCGAATAGGCGCGAGGCAAGGTGCGCCAGCTCAGCACCGCCGCCGATGTCTACGGCCTGGGGGCCGTGCTCTACGAGGTGGTCACGGGCGTGACGCCGTTCCAGGGGGACACGGCCTACGAGGTCCTCCAGCAGGTCATCGGACAGGAGGCGCGCCGCCCCTCGGCGCTGAACCCGGCGGTCGACCGCGATCTTGAGACCATCGTTCTGAAGTGCCTCGAGAAGGACCCTGGCCGGCGGTACGGCACCGCGGCCGAGCTCGCCGACGATCTGGAGCGATGGAGCCTTCATGCCCCGATCCATGCCCGGCCGAGCGGATTGCTCGAGGGGATGTCCAAATGGACGCGCCGGCATCCCTGGAAAGCCGCCTTTGTTGCGACCTTGGTGGCCGCCGTCGCTTCCGTGGGCCTCGTCTCCGCCCTCCTTGGACTGCGGGTCGCAGCCGAGGCCGAGAGGAATCGCGACCAGGTGGTGAGGCTGAACGTGGCGGCGGGGGTGCATCTGGCCGAGGATGGGGATCCGTCGCTGGCGCTCGGACATTTCCTGGCGGCGCTCGACTCGGAAGCCTCCAGCCCGGGTCGGGCCCGCGTGGAACGACGCCGGATCGCTGCGGCCCTGCGGCAGAGCCCGGAGCTGGCCTGGGTGGGGGGGGCACAAAGGGGCGGCGGCGTCCGTCTCGTTCAGCCCGGATGGGAGGACGGTTGCCTCAGCCGGGGCGGATGGGATCGCCCGGCTCTGGGAAGCCGCCACCGGCCGAGAGTTGCTGCCGGCGCTGCGGCACCCGGCGGCGGTCACGACCGCGTTTTTCAGTCCGGATGGAAGTCTTCTGGCGACCACCTGTGCCGACGGAACCGGCCGTCTCTGGGAGGTGGGGTCGCATCGGCTGAGGGTGGGACCGTTCCCTGAGAACGAGACCAAGTTTCCGCGCGTTCAGACGCCCGGGGTGGTTTTCAGTCCCGATGGCTCCCGGGTCCTCTCGGCCGCCGGCCGGGTGGCCCTCATCCGGAGCGTCGCGGGGGGGCGCGAGCCAGGCAAGGGGATGGAGCTTGAATCCCGGGTGCAGGGGATGGCGTTCAGCCCCGATGGACGGCGCGTCGTGCTGTCCGGCACCGGGGGGCACGCCCGGGGCTTTGACGCGGGTACGGGCGTTGCGGTTGGGCCCCTGCTGCAGCTCCCGGTGGAGCGGGGGGACGACTGGTGCGGGGCCTGGTTCTCCCCGGATGGAGCGACCGTGCTCGTTGCCTCCCACTCCGGGGTGAGCGTCGCCACCGTGTGGGACACCGTGACCGGGGGGCGGATCGCCGGTCCCGTGAGTCACCCAACCTGGCTCGACTGGTGTGAGTTCAGCCCGGACGGCCGACGCTTCCTTACGGCTTGCGCGGACGGCCGGGTGCGGGTGTTTGATGCCGCTACGGGTGAGTCGGTGGTCTCCCCGATGGCGACGCAAGGGTTCATCTGGGAAGCCCACTTCGATCCCCTGGGTCTCGCGGTCGCAGCCGCCAGTGCCGACTACACCTTCAATGCCCATCCCGGGTTCCTGTTCGATGCCCTCACGGGGAGGGAGCTGCGGACGTTCGCGGGACACTGGGACGGGGTCACGCAGATGCTTTTCAGCCCCGATGGGAGGCAGATCGCCACGGGGAGCGAGGATTCGACCGTGCGACTCTGGGATGTTGCAACGGGGAGCGGCCTCTCCTCTCCCCTTCGCCATGATGGGAAGATCCTGAGGGTGGCGTACAGCGGGGATGGGGAGCTGATCGCGACGGGAAGCGGGGATGGAGCGGCGCGGGTCTGGGATGCCGCCACGGGGGATCCGGTGACCCCTCCGCTGCCCCATGGCCTGGGAGTGCGGGCGGTGGCGTTCAGCCCGCAGGGGGCCTTGTCCCTGCTCACCGGATCCGATGACGGCCGGGTGAGGGTATGGGACATCGCGCCGGTGGTGGCGGGGAGGGAACAATTGACGCGTCGTGCGGCAATCCTCTCAGCAAGCCGCGTGGAGAGGTCCGGCCGGGGGTTGCCGCTCACCCCGGCGGAGTTTCGTGCCCTCCAGAGCGAGGACTCGCGGCCTGAGGCCTCCCATTAGCAGTCTCGTTTTCCCGGGGACGGGCAGGGAGGCCTTGACCTCGTCAGGAGCGCGGGCTCGTGATGG
>DMJJ01000394.1 GCA_003452185.1 Verrucomicrobiales bacterium
CGGAGCTTCCTGGAGGCCCAGCAGGAGATCCAGCTGATCCAGCGCTTCGTGAACGACTACGTCTCAAAGACGTTCGAGCTCGGCCGCACCCCCACGGAGGATGATTTCCACGGGGGCGACTGCGGCAGCGGATGCGGCTGCGAGCATTGATCCCGCAGCCTCCCGTCCCAGACCGCACTTTCAGCAGTAGTTCCGGAAATCCCGGAACTACTCGACGATCGTGGGGGTGATGAAGATCACCAGCTCGGTCTTGCGCTTGTTGTCGTAGTTGCCCGTGACGAGGCGGCCAATGAGCGGGATGTCGCCCAGGAGGGGGACCTTGCGGACGGTCTTGTAGCTCTCGTCCTGGATCAACCCACCGATCACGACCGTCATCCCATCCCGCATCCGCACCACGGATGAGGTCTGCTTCACGTCGATCTCAGGGGCGGTGGTTGATTTGTCATCGCTGACATCGGTCGCCACCAGCCGGGTGATGATCGGGGAAATGTCCATGTTGATGAACCCATCCTCGGAGATCTGCGGGGTGATTGAGAGGATCGTCCCGATGGTGATCGTCTGGACGTCGATCGTGGTGTTTTGAAGAGGCTGGGCCCCCGCGCTGGCGGTGCTGGTGGTGGTCTTCTTGAAAAACGGCTTATCGAGCCCGACCTTGATCATGGCGGACTGGTTGTTGAGGGTCCGAATGCGGGGCTGCGAGACGATCTTGAGCGTCCCCATTTCCTTGAGGGCATCGACAACGACCGAGGCCTCCTTGCGGCCCATGCCCAGGGAGAGGGCGGCGGCGCCGGGGGTTGCCCCCCCGATCGGGTTGTCGACGATGAGGCGCGACGACTTGATGCCGCTCGCGGGAAGGGCGCCCCCTCCCGAGTTGATGTAGTAATCCTGAACCTTCCCCATGATGTTCACCCAGTCGACGCCGAGGTGGAACTCGTCGTTGAGGGCCACCTCGTAGATGCGGGCCTCGATGTCGACCTGCCGATGGAGGGTCTGGCGGACATGCCCCAGGAAGCTGCGGATCCGGTCGAGGTTGCTTCGCTGGTCGTTGACGAAAATCTGGCCGGCGGTGCGATTCACCACGTACTTGCCCTTGTCGGAGATCAACGACTTCATCTGCTCGTCGAGCTCCTCCCAAAACTTGACGCTGTCGGTCTGGCTGATGGCGATGCCAACCCCTTCGCCACCGCCGCCGCCACCACCCCCACCGCCGGAGGACCCACCGGACGATCCCCCGGAGGAGGATCCGCCGCCGCCGCCCGAGCTGATGTTTGCCGAACTGCTCCCGGTCCCGCCGCGGACCATGCGGAGGTAGTCGATGGTGTAGACCTCACTGCTGATGTTGCGGATCCGGATCAGGCCACGATCGTATTCGGCGAAGTAGCCGAACGTGTCGAGCATCGCCTCCATCGCCTTGTCGAGGCTCAGGTTCTTGAACTCCACGGTGACGGTTCCCTCGATGTCGGGGTCGGGGACGATGTTGAGTTCGAACGTGCGGGCGAACAGGGCGAGGGCATCCTTGAGATCAAGGGCCTTGGCGCTGAAGGTGTAGGTCTTCTCCGCCCCGCCGGGAATGCCGCCTGCGGCGGACTGGGAGTCGCGGGGCACAAGCCCGGTGCGGGGCTTGGTGAAATCGGTGACGACGGGCGAGACCACCTCCCTCGGCTTGGGGGCCGGGGCGATGTCGCTCTGCATCCGCGGAGGCGGGACGCTGTGGGCGACGGCGGACTGCTCCTTCTTGGCCTTGTCCTTCGGCTGCGTCGTGCGGCAGCCAATCGAGGGGAGGATGAGGATAAGCCCGGCGAGAGCCACGATGGCACTGTTATGGTATCGGGGCAGGAGCGGGGTGTGGGGGTTCCAACGGTCGGGATTCATGGAGGACATAGGCAGACGGTCCTGGATGGTTTGGCTAGGCGGAGTGCGGGGCGGTTTTGCCGGAGGCTTTCGGGGTTGGAACTTCGGGTGAGGAGAGCTTTGCCGGTTTCTGGGGCGCGGGCACGGCGGATTCCGGGTCGGCCGGATCTCCACCAGGCCGGGCGGCCGGGGGGGCGTTGAACTCAATCTGAAGCACGCGGGTGCCCGCTTCGCCCGTGAGGACCACCTCCCGGGGGGTGATCTTGTCGACGGTGTAGCCGCTGATCTTCTCGCCCGCCGCGACCACCTGTCGGTTGATCACCGCGAAGGCCCGGTCTCCCTGGATGCTGATGGCCTGGAGCTGAAACGGGATCGCAACAACCCCCACGCCGGAGGGATCGACGGCGGTGTCGGCAGGGGTTTCCCGTTGCCTTGAGGCGAACGGGTCCCTGCGGAGTTCGGAGTCAGGGAAGAGCTGGCGCCAGTTGGCGAGTTCGGTCAGGTAGCGGGCCGGGCTGTTGGTTGTGACCACGGCGGACTCGATCGACGGGTCGGCCTCCTCCGCCTCCCTTGCGGCCACGGCCGCGGAGCCGGGACGGAGCCACGAGGGGTTCTGGAGCAGGATGGCCCCCAGGGCGATGACCGAGAGGAGCCCGACGGCCCACTTATTTTGCAGGAGATTTTTCATTCTGCTTTCGTACCCAGAGCTGGAGGTCGAGCTGGGCGGAAAACCGCCCTCCCGGCTCGGCTGCGACAGACATCCCAACCACCTCCACCTTCTGGGGAATCTGGTCGAGTCGATCGAGGAAGGTCACGAGCCGCTGATAGGGGGTGCCCGTGGCGGCGGTCATCGGTTCAAGACGGATGGTACCCGGGTGGACGACCACGGAGTCGACGGGCGAGAGCCTGTCGACCGGGGGTTTGAC
>DMJJ01000242.1:0-1978 GCA_003452185.1 Verrucomicrobiales bacterium
AAGAACCAGATGTGCGACACGGGGACGGCGAGCTCGATATGGCCCATCCGCTCGCGGCGGACGCGGGCCAGGGTGACCTCGACGCCGCAACGGTCGCAGACCACGCCCTTATGCTTGATCCGCTTGTACTTTCCGCAGGAGCACTCCCAGTCCTTCACGGGACCGAAAATGCGTTCGCAGAAGAGCCCGCCCTTCTCGGGCTTGAACGTGCGGTAGTTGATCGTCTCCGGGTTCTTCACCTCTCCCTTGGACCACGACCGGATCGATTCCGGCGAGGCCACCGAGATGGCGACGTGATCGACCTGGTTGACCTTGTCCAGGCCGATCAATTCACGGACAGACTCTCTGGAGTTCATCATATTTGCGAGCGACGGACGATGTTAGCTGGCCAAATGGTTGTTGTGTGATGGTTGTCGTTCCAGGGATCAGCCAGGGAGCTGAACGGGCTGGGGGGGTGCATCACTCGGATTGGTGTAGCCGACCCGGACGTCGAGGCCCAGGGACTGCATTTCCTTCACGAGCACGTTGAAGGACTCGGGGATCCCGGCCTCCAGGGCGTTGTCGCCCTTGACGATGCTCTCGTAGATCCGCGTACGGCCCTGGACGTCGTCCGACTTCACAGTCAGCAACTCCTGGAGCATGTAGGCGGCGCCATAGGCCTCCATGGCCCAGACTTCCATTTCCCCGAACCGCTGGCCGCCATACTGGGCTTTGCCACCCAGGGGCTGCTGCGTGACGAGGGAGTAGGGCCCGACGGCGCGGGCGTGAATCTTGTCCGCCACCAAGTGGCCGAGCTTCATCAGGTAGATGTAGCCGACGACGATCTCCTGGTCGAAACCCTCGCCAGTCCGGCCGTCGTACAGGTGCACCTTGCCATGCTCCGGGAGCTTGGCGTCCTTGAGGTAACCCCGGATGTCCTTCTCCTTGATGCCGTCGAAGACGGGGGTCGCAAACTTGAGCCCGAGCATGCGCGCGGCCCACCCAAGGTGGGTCTCGAGCACCTGCCCGACGTTCATGCGGGAGGGAACGCCCAGCGGGTTCAGGACGATGTCCACAGGGGTGCCGTCCTGGAGGAACGGCATGTCCTGCTCGGGGACGATCTTCGCCACGACACCCTTGTTACCGTGACGGCCTGCCATCTTGTCACCAACGGAGAGCTTCCGCTTCGACGCGATGTACACCTTCACCTGCTTGATGATTCCGACGTCGATCTCGTCGCCGGACTCGACGCGCTCCATCTCCTCGTCGATCTGCATCTGGAGCTCATCGAACTTCTTCTTAAAGACGCCGATGATCTCGTTGATCTTGTTGCGGATCGGGGAGGGGTCGATCTCGATGCGATCGTAGACCTGCGCCAGCTTGCGGAGCAGGGTCTTGGTGATCTTGCGGTTGGCCGGGATGATGATCTCGCCGGTCTCGCTGTTGACGACATCGAGCGGGATCTTCTCGCCGAGCAGGATGTTGCTCAGGGCCTCGGTGAGCTGCTCGCGCAGGTCCTCGATCTTGGACTTGTGGTCCTCGGCGAGCTGTTTGCTCGCCTTCTTGGCCTCGGCCGGGGAGAGCCGGTCCTTGTCGTTGTCCTTCTCCTTCTTGGAGGAGACCTTCACATCCATCACGATGCCGTAGGTGCCGCTGGGAACCTTCAGGGAGGTGTCCTTCACGTCGGCCGCCTTCTCGCCGAAGATGGCGCGCAGAAGGCGCTCCTCGGGGGCGAGCTCGGTCTCGCTCTTCGGGGTGATCTTGCCGACGAGGATGTCGCCGGGCTTCACCTCGGCCCCGACGCGGATGACGCCATCCGGCCCGAGGTTCTTGAGCGCTTCATCCCCGAGGTTGGGAATGTCGCGGGTGATCTCTTCCGGCCCGAGCTTCGTGTCGCGGGCGCCGACCTCAAACTCATCGATGTGAATCGAGGTGAAGATGTCGTCCTTGACGATCCGCTCGCTGATGAGGATGGCGTCCTCGAAGTTGTAGCCGTTCC
>DMJJ01000242.1:2249-3033 GCA_003452185.1 Verrucomicrobiales bacterium
AGCCGTTCCAGGGCATGAACGCGCAGAGCACGTTGCGACCCAGAGCGAGTTCGCCGTTCTGCGTGCAGGGGCCGTCGGCCAGGACCTGCCCCTTCTTGATCGTGGCCCCCTTCTCAACCAGGATCTTCTGGTTGATGCAGGTGGCGGCGTTCGACCGCATGAACTTGCGGACCGGGTACACATGGAGCCCGGCGGCGGCATCGGTTTTGATCCGCTTCTTCCCCTCGGGAACCTTCCCGTCCGGGGAGACGATGATGTAATTGCCGTTCACCGACGCGACCTTGCCGGCCTCCTCGGAAACGAGGACAGCGCGGGAATCGCGGGCGACGCGCTCCTCAAGACCGGTGGCCACGAACGGGGCCTCGGTCACGAGCAACGGCACCGCCTGGCGTTGCATGTTGGAACCCATCAGCGCGCGGTTCGCATCGTCATGCTCCAGGAACGGAATGAGCGACGCGGCCACGGAGACAAGCTGCTTCGGCGAGACGTCCATGTAGTCGACCTTGCCCGGCTCGACGTCCACGAAGTCCCCCTTGCAACGGCAGGTGACGCGGGGGGTCGTAAAGTGCCCCTTCTCGTCGATCTGCGCGTTCGCCTGGGCGACGGTGTAGTTCTCCTCGCGGTCGGCGGTGAGATAGTCGATCTGGCCGGTCACACGGCCATTCTCAACCTTGCGATACGGGGTCTCGAGGAACCCGAAGTCGTTCACACGGGCGAAGGTCGCCAGGGAGGCGATCAGGCCGATGTTCGGACCTTCAGGGGTCTCGATCGGGCAGATGCGGCC
>DMJJ01000242.1:3320-8237 GCA_003452185.1 Verrucomicrobiales bacterium
GGGCAGATGCGGCCGTAGTGCGACGGATGGACGTCGCGGACCTCAAACCCGGCGCGATCGCGGGAGAGACCGCCAGGCCCGAGGGCGGAGAGACGCCGCTTGTGCGTCAACTCGGCGAGCGGGTTGATCTGGTCCATGAACTGCGACAGCTGGCTTCGGCCGAAGAAGTCGCGGATCACCGCCGAGAGGGCCTTCGGGTTGATCAGCTTCTGGGGCGTCATCTGCTCCAGGCTCTGGTCAAACAAGGTCATGCGCTCCTTGACCAGACGCTCTGTGCGGGCGAGGCCCACGCGGCACTGGTTGGCAAGAAGCTCACCCACGGTACGGACACGGCGGCTCCCAAGGTGATCGATGTCGTCGAGGGAACCTTCGGCCCGCTTCAGCTTGAGGAGATACTTCGTGGCGGCCACGAGGTCCTCCTTGGTGAGGATACGGGAGTCGTTCTTCTCGCTGAGACCGAGCTTCTGGTTGATCTTGTAACGGCCAACGCGCCCGAGGTCGTAGCGCTTCGGATCAAAGAAGAGCCGCTTGATGAGGGCGCGGGCGTTGGCGGCCGTCGGCGGATCGCCAGGGCGGAGCCGGCGGTAAATGTCCTTCAGGGCCTCCTCCTCGTTGCGGGTGGGGTCCTTCTTCAGGCACTTGATGATGATGCCATCGTCGGAGGTGGTGTCGACGACGCGGATCTTGTTGGTCCCGAGCTCGCCGATCTGCTTGACCACAGCCTTGGAGAGGGGCTCGAAGGCGCGGGCGACGACGAGTCCCTTGTCGGGGTCGACGGCGTCCTCGATGAGAACCTTGTTCTGGAGGTCGTCGCGCTTCTCGGCTTCGCGGATCGTCAGCTCCTCGATGTCGTAGAAGAGCTGGAGGATCTCGGCGTCGGTGCTGTAGCCGAGGGCACGGAAAAACGTGGTGGTCAGGAACTTTCTGCGACGCTTCTTCCGGTCGAGGTAGACGTAGAGCAGGTCGCTCGTGTCGAACTGGGCCTCGTACCAGGAGCCGCGGTCGGGGATGATCCGGAAAGAGTGAAGCTTCTTGCCGTTCGGATGGATGGTTTCCTCGAAGGCGAGACCAGGCGACCGGTGGAGCTGGCTGACAATGACGCGCTCGGCGCCATTGATCACAAACGTTCCCTGGGGCGTCATGAGAGGGAGTTCGCCCATGAACACCTTCTCCTCCTTGGTCCCCTTCTCCTCCTTGAGGCGGAAGGTGACATAGAGGGGGGCGCCAAACGTGATGCCCTCACGCAGGCACTCCAACCAGTCGTTCTTGGGTTCTCCGATCTCGTAGTTGTCGTATTGCAGGACGCATTTGCCGTCGTAGCTCTCGATCGGGAAAACTTCGGTGAACACCGCCTCTAGGCCGGTGTTTTTACGCTTGGAGGCCGAAAGCTCCAGCTGCAGGAACTCCTTGTAGGAGGTCGTCTGCAATTCGATAAGATTGGGAGGGGCGATGATCTCCTTGATCTTCCCGAAGTTAATTCGATCAGTGGCTCTTGATGGCATTTTTGGTCCTCATCAACGTCCGGAAACCGGCCGGACTCAGGTTTTGTTCAACGACACGAGGCAAGCGTCCCGGTTTTCTTCCCAGGAAACTTGCCATACAACTCGGCTCAGACTGTTCAATAGTGCGGTCTTTCGGGCCCCGTACGGGGCCCAGCAGAGGCGTCGGGACGGCAAGACCGCTTACCGTCCCGACGCATGAGAGCCTAAATTACTTCAATTCGACTTTGGCACCGGCCTCTTCGAGCTTCTTCTTGGCAGACTCGGCGTCGGCCTTGGAAGCGCCCTCGAGAACGGGCTTCGGGGCTCCCTCGACGAGAGCCTTGGCTTCGGCCAGGCCGAGACCGGCCTTGACCTCGCGCACCACCTTGATGACGGCGATCTTCTTGTCGGCGGGAACCGAGGCGACGATCACGTCAAACGTGGTCTGGGCTTCGGCGGCAGGAGCCGCACCAGCGGCAGCAGCGCCACCACCAGCCGCCGCGACAGCGACGGGGGCAGCCGCGGAGACGCCCCAAGCGGCTTCGAGTTTCTTAACGAGGTCGGCAGCTTCCACCACGGTCAGCTTGCTCAGCGTATCAACGATCGATGCGATATCAGACATGTTACCTTTCAGTCTCGTCGTCGCCCGAGGCCAAGGGCGGTTTCAGTCTGCGGCCTGCAGACCGACGATTTACCATTGTGTTGTTTTGAATCTCCCCCGGGCCATCCACGGCCCGGGGGAAAGGGGTTGAGGGCTTGCGCCCGAGGCCGTCAGGCCTTCTCGGACTTCGCCTTGATCACCTGGGCCAGCTGGCTGGCCGGGGTGTTGAGGATGCGGACGAGCGTGGTCGCCGGGGTGTTGAGCAGCCCGAGGAGCTTGGCGCGCAGGACATCCATGGACGGAAGATCGGCGAGCGCGGCAACCGCGGCGGCATCAAAGCGCTGGTTCCCAAGGAAGCCAAACCGGACCTTCGGCTTCTCGAATTCCGCGGTGAAGGTCTTGAGGACCTTGGCGGCCGCGGCGGCGTCCTTCTGGCCCGTCACCACGGCGGTCTGGCCCGTGAGGGTGGCGCCGAGGTCGGCTACCCCGGAGTCCTTGGCCGCGATGCGGAAGATGGAGTTTTTGACGACGTGGATTTCAGCTCCGACGCCCCGGAGGCGCTTGCGAAGCTCGGTCATCGGACCGACACGGAGGCCGGTGTAGTCGACGACGTAGAAGAAGGGGGAGTGGGAGAGCCGGGCGGCGTACTCGGCGCTGATCAGTTGTTTCTCGGCACGCATGGTATGAAGGGGGTTCGATGTGGATCAGTTGGTGTCGCTTAGGCCGCCGAGACAAACTCGCGGGTGTCGAGCCGGAGCCCCGGGCTCATGGTTGCCGAGAGGGTGCAGCTCAGCACAAAGATCCCCTTCACGCTGGCCGGACGGGCCTTGAAGATCGCCTCGAGAACGGCGCGGGCGTTTTCCTCCAGCTGGGCCGGGGTGAAACTGGCCCGTCCCACGAGAACATGGACGTTGCCGCTCTTGTCGGTCTTGAACTCAACACGGCCCGCCTTGACTTCCTTCACCGCCTTGGCGGTGTCCTCGGTCACGGTGCCGGTCTTCGGGTTCGGCATCAGCCCGCGGGGTCCGAGGACCTTTCCGAGCTTACGAACCTCGATCATCGCGTCGGGGGTGGCGATGGCGACATCGAAGTCGTTCCACCCCTCGTTGCACTTCTTGATCAGGTCGTCGAAACCGACGTGCTCAGCCCCGGCCGCACGGGCGGCATCGGCGGCCTGGCCGCTCTTCGCAAACACAAGAACGCGGACCAGCTTGCCGCTGCCGTGGGGCAACGGAACGGTGCCACGAACCATCTGGTCGGACTGCCGCGGGTCGACCCCAAGGCGCAGGGCGAGCTCAACGGATTCGTTGAACTTGGCCTTCGGGAACTTCACGAGCGTCTCAACGGCGGTCTTCAGCGTGTAGGACTTGCCGGCCTCGAGCAGTGCGAGGGCTTTCTTGTATCGTTTGCTGGGCATTGTCTTGTGTGCGGTGCTAGCGAGCGGTCAGCTCTCCCGCGTTGTGTTGTTCGTTAACCGAAAAAATCAACCGACGACTTCGATCCCCATGCTCCGCGCGGTGCCGGAGATCAGGCGGAAGGCGGCCTCTTCGCTCGAGGCGTTGATGTCCTTCCCCTTCATCTTGACGATGTCCATGATCTGCTTGCGCGTCACCTTGCCCACCTTGTCCTTGTTGGGCGTCTTGGAGCCCGAGGCCACGCCAGCTGCCTTCTTGAGGAGGATCGAGGCGGGGGGCGACTTGGTGATGAAAGTGAAGGACTTGTCCTGGTAGACGGAGATCACCACCGGGATCACCAGGCCGGCGTCGGCCTTGGTCGCCGCGTTGAACTCCTTGCAGAACGCCATGATGTTCACGCCGTGCTGACCGAGCGCGGGGCCGACCGGGGGAGCAGGGTTCGCCTGTCCGGCCGGGATCTGCAGCTTGATTTCGCCAACTTTCTTCTTTGCCATAACAAATAGTGGATTCTGGGTTCGTCAGGAGCGCCCGTGGGATCAGGCCTTCTCGACCTGCCAATACTCGAGCTCGACCGGAGTGTTCCGGCCGAAAATGTTCACCGTCACCTTCAGCTTTCCCTTGTCCGGATCGATCTCCTCGATCACACCGCTGAAATTCAGGAACGGCCCATCGTTGATCTTCACCGTCTCGCCGACGTTGAAGGCAACCTTCGGCTTCTCGGTGTCCTCGGACTCCGAGATCTGCGCCTTGATCGACTCGATCTCGTCGGAGGGCGTCGGCGTCGGACGCTCTCCGCCCACGAACCCGATGATCCCCTGGGTCTCGCGGATGAAGTACCAAGGCTTCTCGATGACGCGATTCCCCTCGTCGAGCAGGATCATGTCGACGAAGACGTAGCCCGGATAAAGCTTGCGGGTTGTAACGGTCTTCTTGCCGTTGCGCACCTCGGCCACGCGCTCCATCGGAACGAGCACCTCGTGGACGTACTCGGCCATCTCTTCGGTCTTGATACGCTTCTCGAGGCTGTCCTTAACCTTCTGCTCCTGACCGGCCAACGTATGAATGACGAACCACTGGCTGCGCATGGGCTTCCTTAAGGCGGCTTAGGCCGACTTGTTGATGGTGTTGAGCAAGCTCACCAGCAGGGCAATGATGAAATCAATCCCCATGGTATAGATGCCAAGCCCCACGATCGTGATCATGACGACCACCGTGGAACCCTTGAGTTCGTCGACGGTCGGCCAGGTGCACTTCCTGAGCTCTTCGCGCGTCTCGTGGAAATAGGCAGCCAGCCGGGCAACATGGCCCAGCTTCCAGAGCACGCCGAAGACGACCAGCACCACGGCCGCCCCGATTCCGAATTTAGTATAATCGTTCACGCAAATCTCACAGTTTGGCGGAGGGGGAGGGATTCGAACCC
>DMJJ01000271.1 GCA_003452185.1 Verrucomicrobiales bacterium
CCAGACCGACAGGAGAAATACGATCAAGGCGAACCCCGAACCGGCAAGCATCACCGGCTGCCAGGCGTCCCACCAGGGACGGAGCTCGAGGCGGCCAAACGAGAGGCTCCACTCCTTGCCATACGGGATGAACCCGCACCCCACGCCGGTGCAGAGCTGGATCCCACTGCGGGTCAGGCGGAGTTCGAGAGCATGGCCCGTGCTCGAGCGGGCAGTCTGGTCGAGATCGACCATGACGGCCAGCCACGAACGTTCCACCACCACCCCGTCCGCCGGGAGGGATGGAATCCGGAGGGTCCCCGATTCAAGGCTTCCCTCGTCCGGCAACTGCTCGATCAGAGCGCGGACCGCCGGGAGGATCGAGGTGCCAAGAAACCAGGCGAGGACGAGTCCGGAGAGGAAGGCGAAGGCGACCTGGAATCCGCAAAGGCGATTGAGGGTCCCGGAGGCAAAGCCAGCCACCCCGCGCGGCGTGAGCGGCTGCAGGGCGTTGGGAGGAATCTCGGGAGGAACGGCTGGCGAAGGGCTGGAGACGGGGGGCGGGGGCGTCGCCCGGGGTGGAGGGGTCTCCCCCCCGGGCGACGCAAATGGGCTCCCGCGTTTCATTCGTGCTTACTGGCCCGGGGGTGTTCCCGCGGCCGGGGGCTGGGCTCCGGGAGGCGCCTGCTTCTGGGGAATGGCGACCGGGAGCGGATAGCGAAGCTTGAGGACGTCGTCGACCAGCACCTCAACGAAATAAACGCCGGGGACCTTGAACTCAAGGTTCCGGATCACATTGACGTTCGTTGCGCAGGAATGGGGATGCTGGAGCACGAACTTGAGGTCGCTCTTCGCCACCACGGTGGAGGAATCAGGCGCCACGATCCGGACCGTGTCGGTGAACTGCCCCACGCCGGCGCACCAGCGGTTGAACACCAGAAGCTGCGCGGCCGTGACGGGGGTCTCGGGCACGGGGATGAACTGCATGATCCCGATGAGGATCAGGTTGCCGTTGGCCTCCTGGCGCACGTCCTGGCAGACGAGGGAGGATTGGAGGTCGGGAAGGATACGATTCGGTTGCATGTCAGATGAGGGCCGTTGTGTGGCTGTTCGTTGTGATTCTCGGGTGCCGGCTCATTGTCCGGTGGCCATCTCGGCCGCGCGCACCGTGTTGCGCATCAGCATGGCGATCGTCATGGGTCCCACCCCGCCCGGGTTGGGCGTGATGAGCCCGGCGATGGGCTGCACCCGTGCAAAGTCGACATCGCCCACCAGGCGGGTGCCATCGCGGGACCCCGGGGAAGGCACCCGGTTGACTCCCACATCAATGATGACCGCACCCGGCTTGACCATGTCGGCTTTCAGAAACTCCGCGACACCCATCGCGGCTATGACCACATCGGCCCTTCGGCAATGTTCTGAAATATTCCGTGTCCTGGAATGACAGAGGGTTACGGTCGCGTTGGCGTGCTCCCCCTTCTGGCAAAGGATCGAGGTCATCGGCTTCCCGACAATGTCCCCCCGGCCCAAAACCACCACTTCAGCCCCGTCCGTCTTGACCCCGGAGCGGATCAGCAGCTCCTGAACCCCGCCAGGGGTGCAGGGAACAAACCCGCTTGGATCGCCAAGCATCAGCTTGCCGACATTTTCAGGATGAAACCCATCCACATCCTTCGAGGGAAGGACCGTGGCGAAGACGCGCGAGGAGGAGATATGCCGCGGGAGGGGGGCCTGGACAAGAATCCCGTGCCACTGGGGGTCCGCGTTGAGTCGATGGAGGAGCGCCAGCAACTCGGCCTCGGTGGTCGTGGCCGGGAGCACCTGGGTGGCGGAGAGAAACCCGAGCCGGGCGCAGGTCTTCTCCTTCATCCCGACATACACCTTCGACGCGGGATCCTCCCCGACACGAACGAAGGCGAGCCCGGGGGCAAAGCCACGGGACTTGAGGGCCGCGACCCGCTGGGCGGTTTCCTGATGCAGCTGCTCTGCGATGGCCCGCCCGTCGATCAGGTTCGAGGGAACCGTCATGGGGCGGTCTCGAGGGTCTCCACCCGGATCACCGGCACGCTGGGCCAGCGCTCATCCAGGGCCTCTTCCCCGGTCACGGTCACGACCCGGCCGCGGTAGGACTGGAGGTTCAGGTTGGTGGAGGTGGCGTAGAGGTAATTCATCACCCGGCCGTTGTGCAGATTCTCCAGCACAAGGTAGGTCGGGGCCTGGATGTTGTAGGTCCGTCGGACAAGGCCCTCGCGGGTGACGACCCGCTTGATGTAGGTCTCGTCATGGACGGGGCGGAGGTTGATCTCGCCCGGCTCGCGGGAAAGGAGCGGCGGCGGAGTCGCCGGCTTGGCGGCCACGGTCTCAGCCGGCTTCGGGGCCGGGGGGGGAACCGCCGGCGGGAGAGTGACGGGGCTCGGCGCGGGGGCCGCGGGAGCCGGATTGCCAAACGCGGGCGCCGGGGCCACCGGGCGACGAGGGAACGGGCGCGGGACGAGGGCCGGAGCGGGGGCAAGGCCTGTCGCGGCGGCGTCCGGAGCGGCGTCGTTCACCGCAACCGGGGGAGGCGGGGCAGTCGCAAGCGGAGCGGGAGAGATCGGGGGCGGAGGAGCCGTGACCGGGGCAGGCCGAAGGGGCGCCGGCTTCGGGGCGGAGGGAGGAGGCGTGGAGACGACCACCGGGGCCGCCGCCGGCTTCGCCTCCAGCAGGTTCGCGGCGATGTAGGCGTGGCACCCCTCGGGAGCCTCGATCTTCCACCAATCCCCCTTGGCATCCAGCTTCTTGATGGAGGTCCCCTTCTGCAACGTCCCGACGACGGCGAAATTCTCGCCAGGGCCCGAACGGAGATTCACCTTCGCAACCTTCACGGCGGATCCCGAGTGATCGACAAAATCAGCGTAAACCCAGACCGGCACCTCCGAGGGCCAGGCGATCTTCGCCCAACGGGTCGGCTCCCCCGGGCCCGCCTTCTTGTGGAAGACCTCCTCGACCACGGTCACCATCTCGTGCTTCTTGAGATGCGTCACCACGTCGCTTTCCGTGTCGGGACGGGAGCGCACGTTCACATGGTCCTGCTTGGTTACGGCAGGGCCGGCCGAAAGCGCCTCGGCAGAGTCGGAGGCCGGGGCGGGGGCCGCCGGCTTCGCGGCGGCTGGCTTGGCAGCATGCGCCTTGGAATGGGACGGCTGCGCGGCAAACCCGGCGCCGGCCAAAAGGGCGGAGAAGAGGGCAAAGGTAAACCAGGAATTGGTCTTCATGTCGGGGGAAGTAGAGATTTTATCTCGTTATCTGTCAACGCCCGCCATTTTCCAGGCCTCAGCTCCCCAATCCGAATCGGGCCGATTCGCGTGCGCACCAGACGCACCACCTCCAGGCCGCAGCCGGCAAAAAGCCGGCGGACCTCCCGGTTCTTCCCCTCGGCCAACTCGACTTGGACCAGGGTGTGGGTGTCGGTCCAGGAGAGCACCTTCGCAGCAAGTGCCTTCAGGACCTCCCCCTCCGATTCGACCCCGGCGAGAATCTTCCGAATCACCCCACGCTCCACCTTGCCCTCGATCACCGCCTCGTAGACCTTGCGGACGCCGTAGCGGGGGTGGGTCAGCCGGAGGGCGAAGTCGCCGTCGTTGGTGAGGAAGAGCAACCCCTCGGACTCATAGTCGAGCCGGCCGACGGGATAAAGCACCGTCCAGTCAGGCGGAAGGAGCTTCAGGACGGTCCGCCGACCATGGGGGTCGCTGCGCGTGCAGAGGTAGCGGGGGGGTTTGTGAAGGGCGATGTAGAGCTTGCGGCGGGGCTTGACCAGCTCCCCGTCCACTTCAACCGCATCCTTGACCGGATCGACCTTGCCGCCGAGCTCGCGAATCAGCCGGCCGTTGACCCTCACATGCCCATTTAGAATGAGCTTCTCGGCCGCGCGACGCGAAGCCACCCCGGCCTCGGCCAGATATTTTTGGAGCCGTACCACGACACGAGAAAACGACGCTCCCGAACGGGGAGGTCGTCAAGACGAAGTTCATCCCGACCCGTCGAAGTGCATTCCGACCCGTGCGGTGAGGCGTTCTGGGGTGAAACCCGCCAGCGCCAAACCCGCACGGGATCAGGCCTCCGGCTTGGTCTTGCGGAGCCCAGTCACGCGGTCGCCCGCCTTCCACTGACCCCGGCGCTTCAGAAGCTCAACGCGCTCAAAGCGCTTGAGAACGTTTCGCTTGGCACCCGTCGTGCCCGATGTGCGCAAACTGCGATGCTGTGACATAAAAGCTGTGCCTGAAAGTTAACGAGTAACCGCCCTAAAAAAGCGGACGGAGTTTGTAGCACAGGGGATTCCTTCCTGCCAATGGTTTTGTTTGGACCCCGGCCGAGGGGGGGGGACTAGGGGGAAACGGCCCCAAAGCCGGTTGCCCAGGAGATGGACAGAGGCCTGCCTCCGACCCGGGGGCAAACTTCCCGTTTAAGGATCAGGGGGAGGTTACGATTAGGAGTGTGGGTGTGAAAACCGCGGACGGCCCTCCGGAGCAGGATGGCCCCGGGTTTGCTCCGCACCCATCGACGGATCGTGAATGCGTCAACCATCATTGCCTGGGGGCCGCGCGCCCCGGGTGCCTCAGCCCGAAGCCCCGCTTCGACGGCGCCGCCTCCCGGCGCCCCCCGTCGGCGATAACCACGCAAGCATCCCCCCCATTTCCCATGGCGCTCCCCCTGATCAAAATCTCCAGCGAAGAAGAAACCCAG
>DMJJ01000240.1 GCA_003452185.1 Verrucomicrobiales bacterium
GCCCTCTGGCGGGGCTACATCGAGCGTGAGCCGGTCTCGCCTGCCGGCTTCGGGGCCTGGTGGCGTAAGGCTTCCGGGTTCGACAAGAATGTCGTGGTAGCGGCGGGAGCCTTCCTCGGGATCAGCCTCCTGTTCTACCTCATCTACGCCACGTCGACCTCTGACCTCGTCGGGTACATGGTCCGAAACGCGGTCGCGTCGCCCCAGGAAAACCCCGAGTCGGTGGCCCGGGAGGTGGCGCAGTACAGCCAGCACCAGGTCGGCGTGTACGTGGCGGTTCTGGCCATCTCGGTCTTCCTGCTGGTCCGAGCCCTGACCGGCGCGTTCGCCGGGCCCCGCGCGGTTTACGCCGCCGTGCTGCTGGGGCTCGTCATCGGGGTCAACGAGTCCCGGGCCAACAAGCCCTGGATCGTCCATTACGACTACGAGGCCAAGTACGTCACCAATCCCCTGTTCGAGTACCTCAGGACGCGACCCGGCCACGAGCGGGTCATGGTGGCCCCCTTTGCGATGCCTCCCCTTTCCCAGCTCCAGCAGGTGTATGGGGCTTACTGGCTGCAACAGCAGTTCCCGTACTTCAACATTCCCTCCCCGGACGTGATCCAGGACCCGAGGCCCCGTCCCGAGAACATCCTTTTCAAGCAGGCCTTCCAGGGGACGAACGTGGTGCGGCTCTGGGAGCTCACCAGCGTGCGGTACATGCTTGGGTTGCACGGGACGTTCGCCGACCTCATGGGCCAGCAGCTCGACGGGGGCAGGGGACGGTTTCGGAGCCTGTTTGGATTCGAGCTCCAGTTCCCGGGACCCGGGGTGGCCCAGGCGGTCACCAATGGGACGGGGCCGCTGGCCTTGATCGAGTTCACCGGAGCGCTTCCCCGCGCGAATATTTACACGAAGTGGGAGTTCTCCACCAACGACGAGGCGACGCTCCATCGCCTCGCCGATCCGGCATTCGATCCCGCCCATTCGGCGATCGTCAGCACGCCGCTGACCTGGATCCCCGTCGAGGGGGCTGCTCCCGGAAAGCTGGAGATGGTCTCCTATGCCCCGAAGCACATTGTGCTCAAGACCCAGGCGGAGGCCCCCGCGATTGTGATGCTGACCGACAAGCATGACCCGGAGTGGCGGGTCACGGTGGACGGGCAGCCCTCCCAGCTGCTGAGGTGCAACTACCTGATGCGGGGGGTGCAGGTGCCCGGGGGGAGCCATACCGTGGAGTTTGAGTTCGGGGGGTCCTCCCGGACCTTGTTCATCGGGCTGGGGGCGATCTCCCTCGGAGTGGTCCTCTCAGGGATCCTGATCGCCGGCCTCCGGCGTGGGAGGGGGGAGTCGTGAGGACCAGCGGGGTGCCTGTTAACGTCCCGTGGAATGGAATCCCGCCCCAAGCCGCCTGACCGAACCGTGAGCGACCCGCGCCAGCACGAGAGCTATTACCGCGGGAACGAGGCCTACGCCGAGTTCCTTGCCGGGTGGGATCCCGCCTTTTACGGAAAATACACCGACGCCCTTCGTCCCCCGGGAGGCAGGGGCCGCGTTCTGGATGTGGGGTGCGGGGTGGGGCAGGTGGTCGGAGCCCTGGCCCGTGACGGCGTCGATGCGCAGGGCGTCGATGTCTCGGCACCCAACATCGAGCGGGCGAGCCGGGTGACCGACCGATGCCAGCTCTACGACGGGGCCCGCCTCCCGTTCCCCGACCGGCATTTCGCCGCAGTCGGCGCCTTGAACGTCCTGGAGCATGTCGACCAGCCGGAGGCGTTCCTCGCCGAATTGGTCCGGGTGACGGCCCCGGGCGGACGGGTCGTGGTCTCAAGCCCGAACTTTCGCCGGGTGATCGGATTCCGGGACTACCATCCCCGGATGAGGGGCATCCGGCACAAGTGGGAGAACTGGCTCCGCCTCCGGGAAAAGCGCCGGGAGATGGCCCGGTCCCCGGAGTCGGTCCGGTTCGACCGCACGCCCCCGATCGTGAAGGAGCCGTTTGAGCCGGACGATGACGCGATCATTCTCACGAACGCCGTCGAGCTGGAGTTCTTCCTGCGCCGGCTGGGGTGCGACATCGAGGAGGTTTCGTGCACCGACCGGCGTGTGGCCCGGGTGCTCGACTGGATTCTCAACGCCACGCCGCTCCGGTACTACATGTTCAGCGGCTGGGTTGTGGGGCGACGTCGCGGCTGAGCCGGCCCCCTCCCGCCCTGCATGAACGAGCCCCCACTCACCGCGGCCTCCTGGGATCGTGAGGGGGTGAGGCATCGCCTCGCGGCCCTCGCCTCCCGCGGGGTGTTCCTCGGGACCTCCTCTTGGAAGTATCCCGGGTGGCTCGGACAGCTCTACGACCGGGACCGCTACGTCTATCGGGGGCGCTTCGCCGAGTCGCGTTTCGAGCGGCTTTGCCTTGCCGAGTACGCCGAGGTGTTTCACACCGTGGGGGTCGATGCGGCCTACTACCAGTTTCCGACCCCGGCGATGATCTCGGCCTGCGCCGAGCAGGTGCCCGCGGGGTTCCAGCTCTCCTTCAAGGTCACGGACGACATCACCCTCAGGCGCTTCCCGAACCTTCCGCGCTTTGGCAGGCGGGCGGGGCTTGAGAACCCCGACTTTCTGAACCCGGACCGGTTCGTCTCCGGGTTTCTCGGCCCGCTGGCGCCGCTGGCGGGGCGTGTGGGGGTGCTGATGTTTGAGTTCACCCGATTTCATGCCTCGGACTTTGCGCGGGGACGTGAGTTCGCGGCCCACCTCGACCGGTTTCTCGGGGCTTTGCCCCCGGGCTGGCGCTACGGGGTCGAGCTGAGGAACGCCCACTTCCTCCACCCGGACTATTTCGCGATGCTTCGCCGTCATGGTGTGGCCCACGTCTTCAACAGCTGGGAGGCGATGCCCCCGGTGGGGGAGCAGCTCGGGATGGAGGGGGCGGCGACCACCGCACCATTCGTGGTCGCGCGGCTCCTCCTGCGTCCCGGGCGGGCGTACGCGGAGGCGGTGGCGAAGTTCAGCCCCTACGCCGAGCTTCGCGAGCCGAACCCCGAGGCCCGGGCAGCCGCCACGCAGCTCATCGCCCAGGCCTCCGGGGAGACCCCGCCACGCCGCGTCTTCGTGTATGTGAACAACCGGCTGGAGGGAAGCGCCCTCAGGACGATCGAGGCGATCTCAGCAGCCGCAGTGAGTTCCCGATGACCAGGACATCGGAGAGCCCCATGGTGACCGCGCAAAGCATCGGGTTCATGAACCCCAGCGCGGCCAGCGGGACCGCCAGGGTATTGTAGAAGAAGGCCCAGAAAAGGTTCTGGCGGATGATCCGCAGCGCGGAGCCCGCGAGCTCCAGGCTCTCAGGCACGGCGCGCAGGCTGGCCCGGAGCAGGACAAGGTCGGCGGTTTCCCGGGCGATGTCGCTCGCGTGCGGGACCGCGATGCCCAGGTCCGACTGCGCCAGGGCCGGGGCGTCGTTGATTCCATCCCCCACGAATGCAACCCGCTGGCCCGCGGCCTGGAGCTCCTTGAGGAGCTCCGATTTTTGCTCGGGCCGCACCCCGGCGTGAATCTCCGACGGCTGGAACCCAAGCCGCTCCCCGATGGCCGCCGCCGCCTCCAGGGTGTCCCCTGTGACCATGGCGACGCCGCGTCCCGAGGCCCTCAGCCCCCCGATCACCTCCGCGGCCTCGCTCCGGACCGCGTCCCGGATCAGGAGCATGGCCACGGGGCGGCCCGCAACCGAAAGGAGCAGCCGCGTGGCTCCCCGTTCCCCCGTCGACCGGAAGTTCTCCGGCTCCCCGGCGCCGCCGATCCATGCCGGTGAGCCGAGGCGGACCTCTGTTCCCTCGGGAATCTCCCCCCACGCCGCTCCGAGCCGGGCGCGGACCCCCTCCCCCCGAACCTCCTGCCACTCGAGGAGCGGGACCGGCTCCCCGGAGAGCCCCGCGGCGGCGCGGCTTGCCGGGTGCCGGGAGGGACGCCCCAGGGCGGCGGCCAGCTCCTTGAGGCGACCCGCCCCTTCGGGGAGGAAACCGACCACCGAGGGTTGCCCAAGGGTGAGGGTGCCGGTCTTGTCGAACAACACATGGGTGATCTTCCCGGCCCGCTCCAACGCGACGCCGTCCCGGATCAGGATCCCGCGCCGTGCGGCGGCGTTGGCCGCCGCCATGATCGCGGCCGGAGTGGCGAGGCCCATCGCGCAGGGGCAGGCGACGATCAGCACCGCTGCCGCGTGGATCCACGCATCCGCCCAGGGGCTCCCCGCCCCGGCGGCCCCCCACGGAATCCACGCCCCCGCCGCGCCATGAAGGGCTCCCGCCCAGGCGGGTGCCAGCCCCCAGCCAAGGAGGGTCGCCAGGGCGACCCCGATCACCCCTGGGACGAACACCGAGCTGATCTTGTCCGCCAGCCTCTGGATGTTCGCACGGCTCGCCTGGGCCCGGCGAACCGCCAGAATGATGCGGGCCAGCGCCGTCGCCTCCCCCAGGGAGGTGACCCGCATGGCCAGGGTGCCGTCGAGGAGGGAGGTCCCGCCGTAGAGGTCGCTGTCCGGGCCCTTGGCCACGGGGCCCGACTCCCCGGTGAGCATGGATTCGTCGACCGCCGATTTCCCAGCCACCACCTTCCCGTCGGTCGGGACCCTGTCGCCGGGGCGCAGAATCACCTCGTCGCCCGGCTGAAGCCTTCCGATGGGAACCTCCTCCTCCCCGCCCGACGCGGTGCGCCTGCGGGCGGTGGCCGGGGCAAGGCGAAGCAGCGCATGAAGCGCCGACTCGGCCCGCGCCCCCACCCGAGCCTCCATCCAGTGGCCCGCGCTGATGAAGGTGAGGATGGCGGCGGCCTCCATGAAGTAGAGGTGCCCGGTGCCGCCCGTGACCCAGGCGGCGGTGCTGTAACCGTAGGCGGCGGCGGAGCCGAGGGTCACGAGGGCATCCATGCCAAAGGAGCTGGCGCGGGCCTGGTTCCAGGCCCCCCGCGCAAACCGAAGGCCGC
The DNA here is from genome assembly GCA_003452185.1 of Verrucomicrobiales bacterium. Lineage (GTDB taxonomy): Bacteria > Verrucomicrobiota > Verrucomicrobiia > Limisphaerales > UBA11320 > UBA11320. The sequence continues at coordinate 4,960 of DMJJ01000240.1, forward strand.
AGCCGGCCATCGCCAGCGACCACGCTTCCGGCCAATGGTCGCGGCC
>DMJJ01000050.1 GCA_003452185.1 Verrucomicrobiales bacterium
ATCCTCCACCGGGACATCAAGCCGAGCAATGTCCTGCTCGATGCCCGGGGGGAGCCGCTCCTGGGAGACTTCGGCCTCGCCAAGCTCGTCGAGCAGGAGACCCGGATCACCCACACGCTCGCCCTCCTCGGCACCCCTTCGTACATCTCCCCGGAGCAGGCCGCGGGTCGAGGGGAGCTCACCACCTCGGCCGATGTCTATGGCCTGGGGGCCGTCCTGTATGAACTTTTCACCGGGAGCCCCCCCTTTGCCGGAGGGACGACCATGGCGACGGTGCGGTTGGTCCTGGAGAAGGATCCCGAGCCCCCTTCCCGCCGCAACCGGGGGGTCGACCGGGATCTCGAGACCATTTGCCTGAAGTGCCTTGAGAAACGCCCCGAGCTTCGCTACGCCTCCGCGGAGGCCCTGGCGGAGGATCTCCAGCGGTGGCTCGAGGGGGAGCCGATCCTGGCCCGGCCCATCACCTCGTGGACGCGGACCGTGAAATGGGTCCGGCGGCATCCCGCCTGGAGCACCGGGATCGTGGCGGTCTCGATCTCGCTGCTCAGCATTGCGATCGTCTCAAGCGTCATGCGGGCGAGGCTTGCCCGGGCCCTCGAGGTCTCTCAGGCCCAGACGAGGCAGATCGCAGAGCAGGAACGGCAGATGGCCCGGGGGGAGGCTTCCGCCGTCCGGAGCCTGAGCCGGTCGCTGTTCCTTCACGGCACCCAATATGCCGAGGAGGGCAAGGTCAGCTCGGCGCTCGCTTACTGGGCCGAGTCGCTTCGGCTCGATGCCTCGAACAACCCCGCCGCCCCGCGGGTGTTTCACACCCTGACGCAGCACCGGTTTGCCCAGCCCGCGCTTCCTCCCGTGGAGGGGCACGGGCGGCTTGCCGGATGCGCGATCAGCCCCGACGGGACCCGGGTGGCCGTGGTGGCCGAGGGGCGGGACTACCAGCTGTACCTCCGGGAGGCCGCGACCGGGCGGCTGGTGTTTGGCGTCCCGCTCCCCGGGGGGGCGGTCTCCGCGGTGTTCAGCCCGGACGGGCGGTTTCTGGCAACGGTGGTCGGGCCGCTCGGGTGGGGAAAACCGGCCCGTGTGGTCCTCTCCGATGGGGTGACGGGACAGAGGCTCCTTCCCGATCTCGGGCTGCAGGAGGGGGCCTGGGAGGTCCGGTTCAGCCCCGACAGCGCGTTGATGGCTGTCGTGGTGAATGCGGGCCCCGTGCACCTCTTCGAAACCGCCACCGGGCGCCAGCGGTTCTCCATCCCGCCGCCGCCGATCCCCGGGAGCCATCACTCGCTGGCCTGGGCCCCCGACTCGAGGTCCTTCTTTCTCTCCTCGGACGAACTCGAGTTGCGCCGGTTTGACGCCCTTTCCGGGGAGGTGATCCCGTGGTTGAAGGAGGGGGGGCAGCCCCACGGCGCCAAGCTGGGGCTTTCGCCCGAGGGGGCGTGGCTCGCCGTGACGGGGCAGAGCGGGGTTGATGTCTATTCCGTGCAGGCGGGGAGACGGGTTGCAACGGTGAAGCGGGATCGCCAGGTCCTCTGGTTTGGTTTTGCTCCCTCGGGTCGGACGCTGATCACATCCTCGGAGGATGGGGTCCTGGACCTCTGGTCCGTGCCGGGATGGGAGTCGGTTGCCCGCTTCGACGCCGGGACGCCCCAGATCTCAGGGGGATTCGCCCCCGGAGGGGAGCTGTTTTTCACCCACGGGTTCGACGACGCCTTGCGGGTCTGGGACCTCGCGTCCGGGGTTCCATACTGCGAGCCGCTGCGGCTGTCCGGGCGGGTGGTCCAGGCCGCGTTTGGTCCGGGAGGCGACCGGCTGATCGTGGGTACCCTCGACGGGGCGCTGGCCACCTGGGGCCTCGATGCCCCGGCCGCTCGTGAGGGCCGTCTCCCGCATCCCGCCTCCGTCACCTCGGCCTGCTTTTCCCACGACGACCGCAGGGTGGCGACCGGGTGCCTCGATGGCCGGGTGCGGATATGGGACCGGGCGACGCAGGCCCTCATCGCGACCACCAGTCGGGCTGGCGGGTTGGTGTACGACGTCCGGTTCAGTGATGACGACGCGTGGGTCCTCTCCATGGCGGGGGATCAGGCACGGGTGTGGAGCGGGACGACAGGGGCGCCGGGAGGACCACCGCTTTCCCACCAGACCGAGGTTCTTGGCCTCTTCTCCCACGATGGCGAAACCGTGATCACGGCCGAGCGCAACCGGGTGGGGGATGACGTTGCGTCCGGCGGCGAGGGATCCCTCAGATTCTGGGACTGGCGTCGGGGGGAGCTTCGGGTCCCGGCGATCCCGCAGCCCCGCCCCGTGGCCCGGCTCGACATCAGCCCCGATGGGCGCCAGCTCCTGGTGGCGAACTATGACCTCTCGGTCAACCTCCGGGACGCCCACTCGGGGGCTCTCCTCAGGAGACTGGGGGCTGGGAGCTGCTTCCACGAGGCCGGCTATGTCTGCGCTGGGTCGCGGATCCTCGCGACGGCCGGGCACGATGTCGCTTTGTTGGATGCAACGACAGGTGCAAGGATCGGCGGGACGACCCTCGCCAGCGTCGAGTTCAGGCGTGTCTGCGTGAGCCAGGATGGAAACCGGATCGTGACGGTCGCTGCCGACAACTTCATCCGGGTGTTTGATTCCGTCACAGGGGCCCTCGTGGCCGAGCCGATCCTCATGGGAAGGGGTGTGATAAACCTCGTCGCAGGAGGGAGCAGTCAGGAGTATGCCGTGAGCGATCCGGAGGGCCGTGTCCAGGTGTTTGACATGGAGACGGGCCGTTCGTTGACGGGGCTCCTGCGTCACACCGATGGAGTCGCGGGAGGGCGTGAGTTCGGAGTCACCCATGTGGCGTTTTCCCGGGACGGGGGGCAGTTGCTCACCGCCGGGGTGGACGGGACGGCGCGGCTTTGGGATCTGGGCCCTGGCCGAGGGGCCCTTGTTCCGGCCTGGCTCGCGGGGATGGCGGAGGCCGTTGGGGGGCTTCGGCTGCTCCGGACGTCCGAGGGAGGGGTCGCTCCCCAACTCATGCCCGTACCGTATGCGGAGCGGGAGATGATGCGCCAGCGCCTGGCGGGGGTCGCCGAGGAGGATGCGTGGGGAAGGGTGGGGCGATGGTTTTTCGCGCCCCCGCAGGACCGCGCGCCAAGCCCGATGCTGCGGCGGTAGCCGCCCCGTCAAACTTGGGCCGGGGTTGGGACGGTGAATTCTTTCTTGGGTGCTTCGATGGGGATTCCTCGCTTCGGCCACCTGCGCGCTCGCTTTCTGGCCCGGAACGCCTCAAATGGGCGTCGTTCGCGACCACTCCTTCGGGTCTGGCACGGCGAGGGGGATGCGAACCGAAATGCTTGCTCGACACCACGTGGTTCAACTGCAGCTCTGGGCGACGCTCTGGGGATGGGCGTCCGTCACCGCCTCCCTGGCGGCAGGAGCCGAGGGGGAGCTTTCCCGGGGTTGGCCTGCCTGGCGGGGACCTGCGGCGAACGGGGTCTCGATGTCCGCCACCCCCCCGGTCCATTGGGGCGAGGGAAGGAACATCCGTTGGAAGATCGAGATCCCCGGCAAGGGGCACTCCTCGCCCATTGTTTACGGCGACCGGGTGATCCTCCTGGCGGCCGCCCCCGTGGGCCCGGTGGGGAAGCCGGTGTTTGACTCCGCCCCGGGGGTGCACGACAGCATCCCGGTGACCCAGCGGCACGAGTACGTCGTGATGGCGCACGCCCGGGTGGATGGGGGGCGGCTCTGGCGCACGGTGGTGCGCGAGGAATGGCCGCACGAGGGAGGGCACCAGACGGGAAGCCCGATCTCCAACTCCCCCGTGACAGACGGGGAGCGGGTGTATGCCTTGTTCGGGTCCCGCGGACTCTATTGCCTCGGCATGGAGGGGGGGATTCTTTGGCAAAAGGACCTTGGGAAAATGCAGACCCTCCACGCCCACGGGGAGGGAAGCTCCCCGGTGGTGCATGGGGAGCTCCTCATCGTGAATTGGGATCACGAGGGGGATTCGTGCCTGTATGCCTTCGACAAACGGACCGGGGAACAGCGATGGAAGGTGGTGCGCGATGAAAAGACCTCCTGGTCCACTCCGCTCGTGGTCGAGGAGTCGGGGAGGGCGCAGGTTGTCGTCTCCGCCACGAGGCGGATCCGGGGTTATGATCTCCTGACCGGCGCCCCGATTTGGGAGTGCGCCGGGCTCACCGACAACGTGGTGAGCTCACCCGTCTGGCACCAAGGGGTCGTGGTGGCCGGGAACAGCTACTACACGCAGGCGATGGTGGCCCTCCGGCTGGCGGGGGCGCGTGGGGACATTACCGGGGGCACGAACGTGGCTTGGACGCTGCATCGTTTGACGCCGTATGTCTCCTCCCCCCTGATGTACGGGGAGACGCTGTATTTCCTTCGTCACAACCAGAACATCCTCTCCCGGCTCGACCCCCTGACGGGGACCCCGCGCGGGGAGCCGCTGCGGCTGGAGGGAATCCGGGATTTCATCTTCTCCTCGCCGGTCGGCGCGGCGGGCCGGATCTATGTCACGGGCCGGGATGGGACCACGGTGGTGTTGCGCCATGACCGCGAAAACCGGATGCTGGCCGTCAACCACCTGGACGACTCCTTCAGCGCTTCGCCTGCCCTCGCGGGGAATGAGCTGTATCTTCGCGGGGAGCGGTTCCTTTATTGCGTGGTGGAAAATTAGCCCATGAACAGACGAATCCCCTGGCTCCTGGCGATCCTGGCCTTCGCGGCCGGCTGCGCGACCTTTTCCCGGCCGGCCCGCTTTACCGGGCCGTGGGATGTGAGGGCTCTTCAGTCCCGGGTGCCCCAGGCGAGCTTCGGGGCGCGGAGCAACCGGGTCCAGGAGGTGTACTACGAGGGGGAGCCGTTGGGCGGCAAGCCGACTCGGGTTTTCGCCTACTATGCCCGCCCCTCGGAGGGAGCAGGACCGTTCCCTGCGATGCTCCTTGTGCATGGAGGGGGAGGTCGCGCGTTTCGGGAGTGGGCGGACCATTGGGCGGCCCGGGGCTACGTGGCCCTGGCCATGGACCTGGCGGGACACGGGCCCGCGGGGCGGCTCCCCGACGGGGGCCCGGAGCAGGATGACGACACCAAGTTTCGCGAATTCTCCCAGTCCGAGGCCCCCCAGATGTGGACGTACCATGCCGTCGCGGCGGTGCTTCGGGGCCATTCCTGGCTGGCGTCACAGCCGGGAGTCGATCGACAGCGCATCGGCGTCACCGGGATCAGCTGGGGGGGATACCTCACCTGCATCGTCGCCGGGCTGGACGACCGGCTCAAGGTGGCGGTGCCCGTCTACGGATGCGGGTTCCTTCACGAGAACAGCGTCTGGCTCGACCGGTTCACCCGGATGAGCAGCTCGCAGCGCGGGCTTTGGGTTCAGAACTTCGATCCCTCCCGGTATCTCGCGGGGGTGGATTGCCCGATTCTCTTTCTCAACGGGTCGAACGACTTCGCGTACCCGATGGACAGCTACCAGAAATCGTATGAGCTGGTCCCCGGGGCGAAGATGGTTTCCCTCAAGGTCAGGCTCCCGCACGGGCACATCTGGAGTTTTGGCGAGGTGGATGCGTTCGTCGACAGCCGACTCAAGGGAGGAGCGCCCCTTCCGCGGCTCGGGCCTCTCCGGGTTGAGGGCGGGGTTGCCAGCACCCGGGTCCTCTCGGCGGAGTCGGTGGCGAAGGGGGAGCTCTGCTACACCCTGGACAGCGGTGCGTGGCAGCAGCGGGTCTGGAAGACCGTTCCGGCGGAGATCTCCGGGGGCGTCGTGCGGGCGCGGCTCCCCGAGGGGCGTCCGATGGTCTGCTATCTCTCGGTGGTCGATTCCCGCGACCTGACGGTCACCACACCGCACCTGATCCTCGAACGGTAGGGGTGGAGTTGGCCGCCTTCCCCGGCGTCGTCGCGCGGGGGTTGCCCCGTGGCGTGGGCGGGGTGTTCCCCCGGGTCACCGTCCCGCCGCCGAGCCGCCCCCGAGGCACCAGAGATGTCCCACGGTCCGGAGCAGGAGCCTGTCGCCGGCGACTGCCAGCGACCCGACGCTCGGTTCCCCGATCGAGTTCCTTGCCAGCACGCGGCCGGAGGACCCCTCGGCCAGGACGGTCACCTCCCCCTCGCTGCTCAGGAAGTACACCCGATGGCCGGCCATCACGGGTGAACCGGTGTAGGTCCCCCCCAACGGCCTGCTCCAGACCACCTCGCCTGTGGAGGTCCGGAGGCATCGGGCCACCCCCTCGTTCGTGATGACGTAGAGGAATCCCCCGGCCACCAACGGGGAGGCATATCCCACCACCTTTTCGGGGGTGGTCCAGAGCAGGGTGGGGGGGGAATTTGCATGCAGACGGTAGGCGCTCAGGCGGTTGTTGGCGTAGCTGCGTCCCAGGTACGCCACCTCTCCCTCGAGCACCGGGCTCGGGGTTGTTTCGTCCGAGTGCCCAAGCCGTGCCGACCAGAGCTCCCTCCCGGACGTTGGATCATAGGCGGCGAAGAGCCTCCCGCCGTTCACCAGCAGCTGATCCACCCCCTCGATGCGACTGAGCACGGGTGTGCTGAACCCCTCGCCTGATTCCCTCGATCGACGCCACCGCGTCTCTCCGCTCGCAATATCAAGTGCTGCGACGTACGACTCCTTCTTATTGTCGCAGGCCAGGTACATCAGCCCGAAGCCCACGACCGGGGAGGTGCCGGCGCCGTAATCCGTGGGAAGCGGCAGATCGCGGTTGACCCAGAGCCGCTCTCCATCGCGGCTCAGCCCCATCGCACCCGCATTCCCGAAGTACGTGCAGAGGCGGTCTCCATCCGTGGCGGGCGTGGGGGTTGCGTAGCTGTTCCCGGCGATCAACGGCTCCTCCTCGGCTGAAAACCCATGGCTCCAGAGGCACCGCCCGGAGGAGAGGTCGAGGCAGAGCGCGGTTCTCATCGTCCCTTTGGAGGGAAGCAGGAAATGGGCGGCGTAGAAGTGGGTGACAACGAGGGCCAGGAGGAGCAGGGCAACCGCTGCGGGGAGCCTCACCCCTCCCGGGGTGGCGTCCGGGAGCCCAGGTGCGGCCTTGGTCGCCGAGAGGCTTCGGGTCCCAACCCATAGGACGAGCCCCGCGAGCAAGCCGGCGACGATCTTGAACCGGAGCGAGGCGAGGGAGGGAAGCCCGCCCAGGTGCAGGTAGACAACGAACCCCCCGGAGCCCAGGACCAGGGCGATGGTGGCCAGGGCGCCTGCGACGCGGGATCGGCCGCGGGAGAGAAGCCCCAGGGTGGCTCCCGCCGCGGCCAGGGCCGACTCGGCGATGCGGGAAGACTCGAGGGTGAAGAGGCGCGGATCCGGGATCGCGTACAGGAAGTAGATCAGCAGGGGGGTGCAGACACCGGCCACGGCTCGGAGCAGGCCCGTGTGGCGTCGGGCGATCCAGAGCGCGGCGCTCAACCCCAGCGCGCAGGCGGTTCCCGAGACCAGCCAGCCCCTGGCGAGGCTTCCGGCAACCCATCGGCTCGCGAGGTAGCCTTCGCCGTTGACGAGCCACTCCGCCACCGCCAGGGCCCCAAGCGGAAGCAGGAGCGTGAGGGCGGGGAGGACCCGGGCCCAGCGTCCGGTGGGCGGGCTGGGTTCGCCAGGGTGAAGGGAGGTCTCCCGCAGCTCCCGGTGTCGCAGGTCGAACCGGTATGCCACCGCTGCCAGAAGGGCCAGCGCCCCGAGTGTAAGCCAGACCTGCCGCCTGGCCTGGGCCCGTTCCGCCCCTTGCATGGCGGTGGTCACGAACACCCGGCCATCTCGGACCACCGGGCTTGAGAAGCCCTTGCCTGGAATGACAGACTTCCAAAGGACTCCTTCGCGGGGCCCCCAGGCAAGGGGCGGGTTCCCGTTCGGGGCAATTCCTGTCCCATCCCCCCGCCATCCCGGCCAATCCATCTCACCGGCTTGGACTCCCCCGGCGAGGCACGACCCGAGCAGGAGCAGCATCGCCCCGCGGATCGCACGGCGTCGGTGCGTGCCGCATGACTTCCCCCTCGCTTGGGCGGGGGCAGCGGCCCGGAACCGGGTGCAAGGAGCCGTGGCGGCGTCTGATGTCAGCAGATCCATTTGGGTACGTGCTCCGCGGATCCGGTGGCCGAGCTTCAAGGCTGAGTGACCCTCCATGAGATCCTGCGAAAGAGTCCCAGTCTATGCCTTGGTTTGAGGGAAAGTGCAATGCTGATCCGTGGTGGACTGAGGGGAAGCGGAGGCGCCCCGCTGCCTGAGGGTTCGGGGGCTGGTTTGGCGCGGGGCCTTCAGCGGGGGATGGGCGGAGCCAGTTGCAGGAGGGCCTCGACGGTGGAGGCCTCCCCGGGGGTGTGCGAGGGGGCCCAGCGGGCGAGTCGCGGGGCCACCAGCTGCAACCCCGCCTTGTGCCGACGGGAGTGTTGCACGCCTTTGAAGCGGATTTCGAAGAGCTGTCCCGGCGGGAGGGTTCGCACCGGCCCGTGCCTGCCGCTGATCTGAGCCTCGATCCAGCCCTGCAGCTCCGGAATTGAGGGGATCTCGCGTCCCGGGTCGAGCGTCGCCACCGGGAGCCAGCCCGTGGGGGTCCTTGCGGCCAGGGTCCAGCGAAGCCCGCTCCCTCCCCCGTCCTCCCGTTCGTCCGGGAGCCGTTCGAAGGAGGTGAGGGCCGCCATGCAGCTCAGTTCCGGTGCCTCCCAGGCCAGGGGGCCCGCGGGGCCAGGGTGGCCTGCGGGGAGGGGAGTTTGACGCGTCAGCAGCAACCCGACGGCCCCTTGCCGGTGCGCGGAGGCGAGGAGTCCGCGGGCTTCCTCCCAGCTGGACGGCGTCAGTGGCGTTGTCGCGAGCAGGGTGGGGGGCGACGGCGTTGCCAGCGGATCCATGAACAGCTCCCCCTGGCCGCTGGAAGCCATGGGGCTGCGGGTGGCCGCGGTCAGAAGCGCTGCCACGACCCCGCGTCGTTCGGTGCCGGACATCCGCACCAGGTCGCACCCCCGGGCCTTCACCACCTGATGGACCAGGAAGTGACCCTCCCCCGGGAGATCGATCCACCCTTGGAGCGTTGTTCCGTCCGGGAGACGGGCGGCCGCTTCCATGACCGCGGCGTGTGCTCCGTTGAGCAGTTCCCCCTCGGCGCTCCAGAGCGCCACACCCCCCGGCCCCCGTACGAGCTGGCTCGGGGCCGGATCCCAGAGCCATTCGAACACCCAGTCGGAAACGGGACTCTCGGCCTCCGGCGGAGGCTCTCCCCGCGGCCACGGGGAGTATGGCTCCGGAAATGGCACCTCATGGGTGTCGAGGGTTTGAGCAGGGGTCAGGAGCTCGCCGACGGGAACCCGGGAGGCGAGCATCCGCCACGCGATGGCTTCAGCCCGATGCCCGGAGAGCCGGGCGATTGAACGGGCAAGGGTGGTGGTCTTGACGGGAGACCGAAACCCCCCGGTCAGGAGCTGGTGCCATAGGCACCGCTCGGAAGGGTCGAGCTCCGACCATTGTTCCCGCAGTTGCCGGGCCTGTTGGTTCAGCGGCGCCAGGGCAAGCTCGCCGGCTCGCCGGGTGACCCAGTGGGCCAGGGGGTGTGACCGACATCCCGGCCCGGGTGGGGGGGTGAGAAGCGACGCGGCCTCGGCGAGCGAGCCCGCTGTTTTCTCGCTCTCCGCGACGAGCCATTCCGACAAGCCTGAGGCTTCGCCGGCCAGCTGCCGGAGTCGCGTGGGATGAAGTGAGTGCGGCAATCCACGGGTCAGGAGAAGGTGGAGCGTGGCCTCGGCCTCGGCGATCTCAAGACTGGCGAGGTGATCGCGAAGGAGGGTTTCCTGCACGGCGGGGGTACCGTGACAACTCCTCAAGGCGGCGATGAGTCGGGTGAAAGCCTTCACGTCGGCGACTCTCCCTCGATGGGCCCGGGGATCCCGTCCCCTTTGGTGCGGGGCGGAGGTGGGCGCAGCGGCGAGCCCGGTGCCTCCAGCGGACCGGCGTTGATCCCTTGCTCCCGGAGGAACCGGACAAAGGGGTCCACGTATCCGTGTGTGGCCAGGACTTGCGTGGCGCCGGTCTCCTTGACACTCCGGAGCAGCCCCGGCCAGTCGGCATGATCGGAGAGAACGAATGCCCCGGCGCCGTGTCGCGCGCTTCGATGGCGTTGCAGCTGCATCCATCCTGAGGTAAACCCCCGCGCCCCCTCGACTCCCTCCTCCTCGGACGACCCCGGGGGAGCCAGGACGAGCGCCCGGCCTCGCGTGGCGGGGAGGGCCTCCATCGGGAGCGTTGGGGGAAGGGGGATTCCGGCCGCCTCGTACGCGGCGTTAAACCGGGCGACGGATCGCGGGACATGGATGGGTCCCTGGGTGGGGTCGATCCCGGCCAGGAGCCGCTGTGCCTTTCCGAGCGAGTACGACAGGAGGAGGCTGGTGCATCCCCGGGCCTGGTTCTCCCCCCACCAGCGGGCGATCTCGTCGAAGATCTCCTTCTGGGGGCGCCAGTGAAAGAGCGGCAGGCCGAAGGTGCACTCGGTGATAAAGGTGTGGCACCGGATGGGCTCAAAGGGGGTGCAGGTGCGGTCCGGCTCCGTCTTGTAGTCGCCGCTCACAACCCAGACCTCCCCCCGTCGTTCGCACCGGATCTGGGCCGACCCGAGGACGTGGCCCGCGGGGTGGAACGAGACCTGAACGCTGCCCAGGGTGATCCGTTCCCCGTACGGGATCCCGGTGATCCGGGCCTTGGGGCCGAGCCGGAGGCGCAACACACCCACCCCAGGCTCGGCGCACAGGTAGGCTCCCGATCCGCTCCGGGCATGGTCGCTGTGGGCGTGTGTGATCAGGGCACGCTCCACCCCGCGGGGCGGGTCGACATGGAATCCGCCATCCGGGGAATGCAGGCCATGGGTCGTCGGCTTCAGCACCCGGTGACTCTGCACAACCGGGCCGGCGCGCGCAGCGAGATTTCGCGGGCCGCCCCGGGGGTGGCGGGAAACCGGCCCCGCCCCAGGGCCTGTGTTGCAGACTCCCCTACGGGGGTTGAACCGGCGTTAAGGTTTGGCGGCAGGGGTCGATCCCATGGGTGAATGGATTTCAGGAAGCACGCACACGTCTGGCTTTGGCTCCTCCTCGTGGGGATGGTGACGTTCCGCGTTGGGGCCGGGGATGAGTTCGTCGCCAACACGCTTACGGTCTCCGCCCAGGAGCGGCCTGCAATCGCGCAGCTCAAGGGGGGCAATGTGGTGGTGGCCTGGCAGAGCGCGGGCTCCGGCGTGAGGTCGGTCTGGATGCGTCTCTTTTCGGCGGCCGGGGTTCCTCTGGCGACGAACCAGCTTGTGTTCCAGGCGGCGGGACTCGACCAATGCGATCCCTCCGTTGCCGCGCTGGAGGGGGGCGGATTCGTCATCGCGTGGTCGAGGAAACTCCCCAGCCCGGCCGACTATTCCATAGCGTACCAGGTCTTCACGGCAGCCGGGGTTCCGCTCGCAGGGGGTCCGTTGCAAGGAAATCTCGCCGCCCCGCCCGGTCCTCATCTCAAGCCGCAGGTGGCTCCGCTTTTCGGGGGGGGATTTGTCATCGCGTGGGTGGCCCAGAAATCACTGGCGGACCAGAATGTGTTCCATCGCCGGTTCCTGCCCAACGGGACGCCGGTCGAGGGGGCTGAGGTGCAGTCAAACGGGCTTGGGCCATCCCCCATCACCACCGGCGACCAGGGGGGCGCCCGGGTGGCGCGGCTCTCGGATGGCGGGTTCGTGATCGTGTATGAGCATCGCCCCGCGAGCCTGGTGTACGGCGTGCGTTTTGATGCCTCGGGCGGTGCGATCCCCCTTACGGGGCCGGGGGCGGGGACGGTTCAGTTTCTGGTCGGCACGAACGCGGCGACCGAGTTCTCGGAGCCCTCCGTGGCCGGTTTGGCCGGGGGCGGGTTTGTGGTGGCCATGACGGCTTCGACGGGGAGCGCGGCCTCCCGCCATGTCGTCCGACGCAGCTTTACGGCGGCGGGCGTTGGCGGACCCGTCGTCACGCAGGGCTCGCATGCGGGTCGATGGGAGGGGCCGCAGGCGATCGGGCTTCCAAACGGAGAGTTTGTCCTCGCGTGGCAGGCGTACGGGGAGCCGGGGGATGCCGGGGCCTGGTCGGTCTGGGTCCAGCGGTTCGCGGCCGATGGGACCCCGAGGCTCTCTCCCTTCATGGCCAACCAGGCGAACGCCGGCAACCAGCGGCATGCGGCGCTGGCGGGGCGGGCCGACTCGGGGTACTGGTCGGGATGGCAGTCGTTCGGAGTCGACAAGGATGACTACGGGATCAGTGTCCGGTGGTACGATCCGGACGATGAGATTCCGGGGCGGCTGTTCATCAGCCGGTTTGGCTCCGCCGCGCAGCAGCAGTACCTGGTCACCTTCATTGGCATGGGGGGAAGGGTTCACAACCTTCAGGCCACGGAGGCGCTCAAGGGGGCCTCGACCTCCTGGGCCACCGTCTGGACCACGAACACCCCCACCGGCACCTTCAGCTACCTGGAGAGCGGGAGCAACCGGCCTCCCCGCTTTTTTCGCGTCTTCACCCCCTGACCCCCAAACCCTCCCGCCATGAATCTGCAAACGCCGCCTGATCCGATGCCCGACATCCCGCTGGCAACCTCCCTGGCCTGCGATCCTCCGCTTCAGCGGCGGGCGTTCCTGAACCTGCTTGGGGGAACGGGGCTGGCGGGCGCGGTGCTGTCGCGGTTGCCTGCGCAGGGGGGCACGGTGCCGGAGGAGCGATCCCTTCGACTTGACGCGGTGACGCCCGGGACATTCCACGGGTTGGTGGGATCCGGGTTTCGCCTGGAGTCCCCGGAGCGAGGGGCCCTCACCGCCACCCTGATGGAGGTCCGGGAGCTGGGACGGCCGGGGGGCGCGGGCCCGTCGAGTCGGGCTCCATTCGGCCTGACGTTCCACCTTCCCGGGTCGGGGTTTTTGCCGCAGCAGACGTACGCCCTCCGTCACCCGGAGCTGGGGCGCCTCGATCTTTTCCTCGTGCCGGTTCGCCAGCAGGGGAACGATCTGACCCTGGAGGCGATCTTTGGTTAACCCTGAAACCGTGGCGCGCCATGAGTGAACCCTTTCTTGGAGAGATACGGATTGTTGCCTTCGGGTTTCCGCCGAAGGGGTGGGCTGAGTGCAACGGGCAGCTGCTTCCCATCAACCAGAACCAGGCGCTGTTTGCGATCCTGGGGACCACCTATGGCGGGGACGGTCGGGTGAACTTCGCCCTGCCGAACCTTCAGAACCGCCTCCCGCTTCATTTCAGTCAGGCCAACCCGCTTGGGCTGGTTGCGGGGGAGACGGCCCACACCCTCACGCCGGCCGAGATGGCGCCCCACACCCACGGGGTCAACGCATTCACCGTGGAGGCCCACCTCCGGCAGCCGGCCGGGGCCGTTGCGGCCTACGCCGACGAGGAGGCCTACGCCCGCACGGGGGGAGGGGTGGTGCTTGCAGTTCCGACCGGGACAGCCGGCGGTGGACAGCCTCACGACAACCAGATGCCCTCGCTTGCGCTGAATTTCGTGATCGCGCTCCAAGGGATCTTCCCGAGTCAGAATTGACCCCCTCCTACCATGGCCAACCCGTTTATTGGTGAAATCAGGATGTTCGGTGGCTACTTCGCGCCCGCGGGCTGGGCGTTCTGCGATGGCCAGCTTCTTGCAATCGCGGGGAACGAGGCCCTCTTCAATCTCATCGGCACCCAGTACGGGGGAGACGGTCAGACGACCTTCGGCCTCCCGGACCTGCGCGGCCGGGCTCCGATGCATTCGCCCGGGCTCATCGGTGCGGCGTGGGGAAGCGAGGGGATTGCGCTCACCGTGGCCCAGATTCCTCCCCACGCCCACGGGATGCAGGGGTCTGCCGATCCTGCGTCGGACCGCAACCCGAGGGGGGCGCTTCCCGCGATCACCGAAAAGCCGGCCTACCATGATGCCACCGGGGGGACGGGATTGGCTGCCGGGTCCACGATAGCGCTCTCCGCCGGGGGGCTGCCTCACGACAACATGCAGCCGTTCCTTTGTGTGAGCTTCATCATCTCCCTGTTCGGGATCTTCCCCTCCCGGGCCTGATGGCTCCAAGAAACCTGCCTACCGAACACCCTTTTCTCCCCCTCCACACCAAAAGGAATCATGGACCCCTTCATCGCCGAGATTCGCATCTTCACCGGGAATTTCCCTCCCAAGGGGTGGGCTTTTTGCAACGGGCAGCTGCTGCCCATCAGCCAGAACACCGCGCTCTTTTCCATTCTGGGGACGATGTACGGAGGGGATGGACGGAGCAACTTTGGGCTTCCGAACCTGCAGGATCGCGTTCCGATCCACGCTGGAACCGGACCCGGGCTGACTCCCCGCCAGCAGGGCGAGCGGGGAGGCAGTGCCACGGTGACCCTGGCTCCTGAATCCCTTCCGCCCCACTCCCACCCGGTGCCGGTTTCAACGGCCGAGGCCACGAGCACTTCTCCCGCGGGGAATCTTCTGGCGGCGACGGGACGGGACTCCTACGCTTCGGATGGAGCCCGCAGCCCTGTTTTGATGAATGCCGCGGCTGTGCTCCCATCGGGGGGCGGGCTGCCGCACAACAATCTCCAGCCGTACCTCAGCCTGAACTTCATCATCGCCCTTGTCGGGATCTACCCCCCTCGCGCATGAACCTCAGCGTGGAAGAGCCCATCGTTCCGGCCGAGTGCCCCGTGGCATCGGGGCCGATCGAGCCCGTCACCCGTCCCGTGGCGCCGGGCGACCTCCCGTTCCTGCGTCGGCTGTACGCCTCGACCCGAAGGGAGGAGTTGGCGCTTGTGCCGTGGAGCGACGCTCAGAAGGACCAGTTTCTGGCGCAGCAATTTACCGCCCAGGACCGCCACTATCGCGCGACCTTCCCGGGTGCCTCCTTTCTGGTGGTGGAGGTCGACGGGATCCCGGCGGGCCGGGTTACCCTGGACCGCGGTGCGGGTGAGGTCCGGTTGATCGACATCGCGTTGCTGCCGGGGTGGCGTGGGCTCGGAATTGGCAGCCGGCTTCTGGCAGGGCTCGTGGTGGAGGCGGAGCAGTCCGGGGAGCGGATTCGGTTGCATGTGGAGAAGGGGAACGCGGCGTTGCGCTTCTACCTCCGGCATCGTTTTCAGGTGGTTGGCGAGACGGGTTTCCATCTGGAGATGGTCCGTTGCCCATCCTCCGCTGGCACGGTTTCCCCAAGGATTTGATGGCTTTCCGCCCCGGGCTTCGCTAGGGTCCGCCCGTTGCCGTTCCCCATAAAACCCCTCCCGGGAGGGGTGCGGCGACGGGACGTATGGCGTTGCCTGATTCACCCTCCCTGTCCGGCGCGTGCCCCTGGTGGGTGCCACGCCGGGTGGTTCCACCCCTCGCGAGCCTGCTCCTGCCTTGGGTGGGCTTGGCCGAGGTTGTCCCATCCCACGATGAGGCACGGCCGCCGGAATTGCCTCCAGCCCTCCGCCTGGATGCTGCTGTGGCGGCCCCGGGAGTTTCCCCCCGTGTCCCCACGGCGGCCGCGGCTCCCTCCCTTTATCTGATCGGGGATCCCACGGACGAGGAGCAGCTGTACCTTGAATACATCAACCGCTCCCGCGCCGATCCCGCCGCGGAGGGGTTGCGCCTCGCGACCACCACCGATCCTTTGGTGGTGCAGGCGTACCGTGATTTTAGCGTCGACCTCGCGCTCCTGCAGTCGCAGTTCAATCTCATCCCGGCCGCTCCCCCGCTGGCGATGAATGCCCGGCTCCTCACGGCTGCCCGGCTCCACAGCCAGGACATGTTCGACCATTCCTACCAGGGGCACACCGGTTCGGACGGGTCGAGCCTGGCGGGGCGGCTCGCGGCTCAGGGGTATCCGTATATCACCGGGGGGGAGAACGTGTATGCCTATTCCCGCTCGGTCTGGCATGGACACGCCGGGTTCAACGTGGACTGGGGCACGGGCGTGGGCGGGATGCAGTCCCCGCCGGGACACCGCTCCAGCATCGCTGAGCCCTCCTTCCGGGAGATTGGCGTGGGGGTTGTGAACGGTGTCAATGGGGCGGTCGGGCCGCAGGTGGTGACGCAGGATTTTGGGTCCCAGGTCGGGGGGCTTCCGCTCCTCACCGGGGTGGCGTATTACGATTGGAACGGGAACGGGACCTACGACCTCGGCGAGGGGCTGGGTGGGGTCTCGGTCCAGGTGGCGGGTGCCTCCCAGTCGGCCGTGACCACCCTTTCCGGGGGCTACGCAATCCCCCTCCCGGCCGATGGGACATATGCCGTGACCTTCAAGCTCCCCGGGGCGCCCGACCAGACCAGCAGTGTCACCGTCTCCGGGTTGAAGAATGTGAAGCGCGACTTCACCCCGCCCTACGTTCCTCCCGTGGTCTCGGGTCCGCTGACCGCGTGCCTGGGGCTTGAAAACGACTATGACCTGACGCCCCTGGCAGGGGCGGTTGGCTACGACTGGGAGATGGCATCCCTCCTCGCTTACACCACCGTGGAAGGGGCTGAAAACGGGCTGACCAACGTGACCCTCGCGGTGTCCCCCGGCTACTCCGTTGTGGATGCCACGGTGAAGGCCGCCGGCAAGAACTCGTTTCATCTCGCCCACCCGAGCCCTCCGGTGGCGCAACGGATCACGCTCAACGACCGGCTGCTCCCTTCCGCCGCGAGCCAGCTCACCTTCCAGTCGCGCCTGGGCTACGCCGAGCCCACCCAGGTGGCGAGGGCGGAGGTTTCGTTGGATGGCGGAGTGAACTGGGTTGAGGTTTGGAGCAAGGGGGGGAGCGGGGGAATGACGGAGGCGGGCTTCACCTCGAAGTCGGTTCCCCTGGGGGCCTTCGCGGGGCAGGTGATCTCCATCCGATTCAGCTACGACGTCGCGGGTGGAGGATTCTATCCGCAGACCGATCCCGGGGTCGGCTTCTATGTCGATTCCATCGCCGTGACCGGGGCCCAGGTGCTGGTCGGGGGCGTGGTGAAGGACGCCGGGGCCGGCCCGGCGGTTTCGTTCACCCCATCCGTCGCCGGTGCGTACCTCCTCCGTGAGCGGGCCCGCCTCCCCGGGCGGCTGCTCCCCTGGGGCCCCGTGCTGGTGGTGGCCGCAGCGCAGGTCACACCGCCGGTCGTGAGGTTCTCCGGGCCGCCAAGGCTCGTCGGTCAGCAAATTGAGTCGGAGTTCACCGTGGTGAACTATCGCGCGGGCCTGACGTTCCATCTGCTGAGCTCACCAAGCACGCTCGGGCCTTGGTCCCGGGAGGGGGCGGCGGTGATCCAGACCCTCCAGCCCGGGGCCCGGTTCAGCATCTCGACTCCGCAGCCAGGTTCCCCGGCGATCCGGTTCTACCGCGTTTCCGCAAACTGACCAGGGTCGGATCCAACCCCCGGGCGAAACTGGAGCCTAGCGGGTCTTTGCCCCGCCGGCCGCCGCAGGGCTGGGGCCCCGGTCGGCCGATTCGATCTCGCCAAACGAGGGTGCACGGAAGAACCGGATGGCGGGGGCGCTCGAAAACTGGCCGCTTCCGCCGACCAGCAGCCGATCGTCGGGTGAGAAGAGAAGCCCGCTCATGCTCCCCCCCAGGCGACGATGGCTGAGGAGCTCCTGTTGGGTTGCGACGTTCCACAGCTTGAGGGTGCTGTCGTCCCCCGCGGACGCGAGGGTCTTGCCATCCTGCGAGAACGCGATCGAGAAGACCGGCTGCTTGTGTCCGGAGCAGACTCCCAGCAGGTGGCCAGCCTTGAGATCCCAGAGGCGGATTGTGTCGTCCTGGCACGCG
The DNA here is from genome assembly GCA_003452185.1 of Verrucomicrobiales bacterium. Lineage (GTDB taxonomy): Bacteria > Verrucomicrobiota > Verrucomicrobiia > Limisphaerales > UBA11320 > UBA11320. The sequence continues at coordinate 17,728 of DMJJ01000050.1, forward strand.
ACCGCCAGCAGGGAGCCGTCGCGTGAGAACGTCATGGTGAATCCGCCCGTGGCCTCCAGGATCAGGTTGGTCTGGACCAGGCCGGTGTCGGTGGCGAGGAGTTGGACCGCCCCGCTGTGCTGGAGGGCGGCGAGCCGCCGGCCGTCAGGGGAGAAGGCCATCCGGCGGGCTTCCAGCGACCAGGTACCCCGGGTTCCGCTGGCCAGGTCGAGCCAGGGGATCGAGGGGTCGCGTCCGGCCCCGGCCACCCGGCGTCCGTCGGGGGAGAGGGCGAGGGT
>DMJJ01000301.1:0-920 GCA_003452185.1 Verrucomicrobiales bacterium
CGGTCACCGGGGAAACATTCGCGGTGGAGGAGACGTAGATCTCATCGGCCCCGGCGGCGGTCCGGAGGTTCGTGGTGGCCGAGGTCCCCTGGACGTTAAAGAGGTCGTCCCCGGAGCCCAGGTCGATGTTCAGGGTTTCGATGCCATAGTAGTTAATGCCATCCATCCGGGTGGCCACATCGACCCCGCCCGCCCCGTTCCCGAGGGTCAGGCGCGAGACGTCGACCCCCTGCACCCGGACTCCGGATTCCTCTCCCTGGAACGACAGGATCAGGACGTTGCCAATCCTCTGCACTGCGACGTTGCGCGTGTGGGGGAGTCCGCCGCTCGAATTGTTCGGATTGAGGATCGGATCGAGATACCTCAGCAGCTCGGCGGCGCTGACATCGTACGGGATGGCGTGGGTGGTGACAGACCCCGACCCGCGGAGAACCGTCGGGAGATAGGCCGGAGCACCGGTCCCAAGGCCCCGGGTGATCCGGTCCAGCCACTCCGAATCCATCCGGAACTGCAGGGCGAAGAATCCCCCGCTGGCGTTCACCGTGAATGTCTGGAGGTTGTTGTTCCGGGGTGCGGTGGTTCCATCGCGGAGGGTGATCACCTCGACGTCCACCGAGGACTCCACGGCGGGCTGGAGCTGGGTGGTCCCGCGGGTCTCAGCCCAGGCGAGCTGGGCGAGGTTGCGCCCGGCGAGATCGCCCCCGAAAGTGATGGTGTAGGTCACCGACTTGCGGCTGTCGCGATACTTCTCCACCCGAATCCCGGTGGACCCCAGCAGCTGGTTGAGCACGGCTTGCAGGCTCGCCGCGCTGATGTCGTAGCTCAGCAGCCCCGTGGTGAGCAGCCCCGCCGGGCTGTCGTAGCTGAGCCGGAACTGCCCCGAGACCGCCTGCACCGAGAGCACCTGAACCTCGCTCACC
>DMJJ01000301.1:1210-12778 GCA_003452185.1 Verrucomicrobiales bacterium
GGAGCCCCAGCCCCGTGAGGGTGCTCGCGGTGAGCGTCCCCGTAGCCCCCGCCTGGTTGGCGGAATCATCGACGTGCAGAATCTGCTGGCCGGCCTGCCCCACGACCGTCAGGAGGCCGCCCACCTCGTTGAGGAGGTGTTGCGGGCTTCCCACGTCGACAAAATCAGCACCCGAGCCGGTGTCGATGGTGGTGTGCCCCAGGAGCGACAGGACATGGAAGAGATCATTCCCCGCCCCGGAATGGAGGGTCGTTGACCCGGCGTGGGTCGAGAGGATGGTCACATCGTTGCCACCAAACCCGAGCTCGATGTCCAGGGTCTCCAGGTTCCGATAGGTGATGCCCCCCTGCAGAGTCTTCGGGCCCACGACGGTATCCCCTCCCATCCCGAACCCGAAGAGACGGGATTCGGTGAGGGTGCCGACATCCGCCGCAGGACTGTTGTGATTGTCAATCACGGCCGCGTCGACCTGCGTCGCCTCGTTGACGAGGACGTTCGGGTTGATCGGAGCGTAATAGTAGGCGTCGCCGGAGGCCGGAAGCGTTCCCCCCGGCCATCCCCCCTCAAACGTCACCGTGGTGCCGTCGGCCGAGACCGACTTCACCCGGAGGTGGACGCCCGCCGCGCTCCCCGTGAGGAGGGTGAACTGATAAGCGTTCCCGTTCATCCTGGGATCAAACCCCGCGGCCAGCACTCCATCCACCCGGGTCGGGTCGACATGCGTGGCGGCGACATCCGTCAGGAAGGCGTTCCCATCGGCGTCGGTGCCGAAGGTGCTGACGCGCCCGTCCGGGGTGACGTCGTTCTTCTCGCCCGGCATCAGATAGGGATGGTTCAGGTCGGTGTTCAAACCGACCGGATCTCCACCATCCAGGGTCAGCGGTCCGCGAATGGTATTGATCCGGCTATCTTCCGCAGCAATGACCTTGGCGTCGCTCCCGTCAACGATGTTGTCGTGGATCGCCGTGAGGACAACGTTCTGGGGTTGATCCCATGTCGAGGGTGTGAACACCAGCTGCGGGCGAACCACCGTCGCGGGGGTGTAGCGGAACGAGATCTTGAACAGGATGGAATCGGTCAGCTGCAGCCTGCCGGCGGTGGCATCCGCGACGGCCCCGTAGACCGCGGGAAGCAGTCTCGAGAGCCCCAGAGCGATCGCGTGGAGGTCGTCGCCGGATTTGGCGGTGTAGCTGTAGTCGGTCCCATCGAGGCGAAGGGTCCAGATCGACCCCTGATCGACCGTTCCGAGCAGCTGCACCTTGGCGCGGAACCACCCGCCAATCCCATCCTGCGGGTCGATCAGGGCCCCGGCGGGAACCACCGCTACTCCGGCTCCCGGCACCGCGGTGACCCCGAACTCGGCGGTGAACGGGGTTGGGCTGCCAGTCGCCCCCGGGGTGTTCAGAAGAGTCTGGTAGGTGCTGCTCAGGATCACGAGCCAACCGGGTGTCGCCCCCGCCAGGGCGACGTAATGCTCCCCGTTGGATCCGAGTGAGGGGGTTCCGGCCGGCGGATTGTTGATCCGGTCGCGGAGCCCCTGGGCGACCTTTTCAAGGGTGGCGTCGGCCGCGGTCAGGATGTCGAAGGAGTACGGGATGCCGTTCAGGGTGAGGGTCCACCTCTGGCCCACCCGGGGGGTTCCGGCCAGCTCCACCAGGGCCTGCGGGGTGGCGGCGCGGACCTGCACCGCGGAATTCTCCCCGTAGTTCGCCGCCGGGACGAAGGCGAGGCTGCTGTTGTAAGTGCGTGTCACCTGGGGCAGGACGTCAATGGTCACGTTCGCGCCGGGAAGGCTGGTGAGAACCATAGAATAGCTGTCGCTGTTCGCCGCGTATCCGCTGAACTCCTGCTGAATGTGATACGTGATGTCAAACTGGCTGGTCTCGTTCACCGCCGTCGCCCAGTTCTGATCCAGCGTGTACGTCTTGCTGTTGGCGTCATAGGCCAGGATCCGCGCGCTCTGCCCCTGGCCCGCACCCGCGGTGATGCTGATCTGCTTGCCCACGAGATCCACCGCGCTGGTGTTCAACGCGTGGTGCTGGATCGAGATGTTGAGCTGATACGAGATCCCCTGCGACACCCCGAGATCCTTGTCCTGCATCCCCTGGCCCGGATCAAAGTGCCGATGCGCCCCGACGCGTACGACGTAGTCACCCGCACGGGTGAACCGGTAGGTCTGGAAGGGATCCGCGGTGCTCGTGCTGCCGGGATCCGGGGTCCCCGCGAGACCCGAGGTCGTGGAGGAGGGCGTGAGCAGGGTGGACGTCGCTCCAGGCCCGGTGCCCGGGCCGTAGACCTGCAGGAACAGGGTGTCCGTATACGGGAAGAGGAACCGCGAGAACAGGGACTGGAACTCGAACGCGTAACCGCGGACGGAGTTGGCATTGTCGATGTCGAACAAGGCCGTGACCGATCCGTCCCCTTGCCGTGAGTCGACCACGATGCCGGTAAAGGCCGCCTGGGTGTTCGGGGTCACCGTTAGGGTGGAGCCCGACCGCGTCACGGAGTAGGTCCCCGCCTTGATGATCTCCCCCAGGAGCCCCTGGGCCACGCCGTTGACGTTGTCGCCCGACGCCACGCTGTACTGGAACGCATGCCCGTTGAGCACCACCTGCCACAGCTCGCCCACGGTGAGGCTCATCGAGGGGTCGAGGGTGAGGAGCACTCGCGCGTAATGGGGAGTTGCATCCCTCACGGCGGTGGCGGACCCGTCGACAAGCTCCGTGGTCCGGTCACGCTCCTGGCGGACAGCCGAAATCTCCATCACCGCTCCGGTTCGTGAGCGGAGCGAAAGCGTCGCGTCGGTCGGCGCGGTGGCGACGTAGTCCGCCTGGAGGGCCTGGAAGAACCCGGCCGCCACGGTTGCAAATCCGTTCTCGGTCGCGACATACCCCGCGCTTCCTGGATAGGTCTTCCCGTCGATCACCATCGTCCACTGGTCCCCGGGGGCCGAGGCGCCGCCGCCCGTTCCACCCGTGAACTGCACCGTCTGGGTCCACGCAGAGGCGTAGGCTCCGCCGAGGGTGGCGGTCACCACCACCGGCGCGGGCTTCACCACGAGGGTGGCCTGGACGCCGGGCCCGCCCGAATCGACATAGTGCAGGACCGCCCCCGAGGCCGTCGCACCGGGAATGAGCGCCGCGAGGCCCTTCGCCACGTCCTTCACGTCGAGGACTCCATCCCCCGTGGCATCCTGCACCGCATAGGACACCCCCACGGGCGTCCCCGAGGGGTTGGTCAGAACGGTGCCGTCGGGCCGCGTCAACACCAGGGTCCAGGTCTCCCCGAGGCTGACCGGGCTGGAGTCCCGGAACTCGATGTCGGCCACGCTCCAGTGGCTGGCCTGGCTGGTGGCGGCGACCAGGGTGAGGGAGCTTCCGGCCGGGGCGGTGGGAACCAGCCGGAGGCCGGCCGGCTTGCTCAAGGTGAGGGAGGTGCCGTCGCGAGTGGCGGCGGACCCGACGGCCAGCCGGAGTCCCTGGGCCACATCCTCGAGGGTGATCCTGCCATCGCCGGTGAGATCCCCGTTCGTGCCGCCGGTTCCCACCTGATAGCTGGCGGTGCGGATGGTGCCATCGGCTTCGGTGAGCTGGATGGCCCAGGTCTCGCCCGCCGTGGCAGCCCCCGCGAGGGTGAGGCGTGCCAGGGAGTAGTAGCTGGGGGTGCCGGTGGTGACAACGGTGCCTCCGGAAGCGGCCTCGGAAACCCGGACGTCGACCTGGAAGCCCTTCGAGCCTGCCACGGTCCGGACGATGGTCAGGGTGGCGCCGTTCGCCGTTAGGGTGTAGCCCGCCACGGTCGAGAAATGCGTAATGGCTTGTGCGGCGCTCTCGGGAACCCCGTTGAGAAGGCCGACCGTTGCCGTGCTCGTCAGCACGCTCCCGGACTCATCGGTGAGCGTCAGGGTGAAGACCTGGTTGTGAGCCGTCGCCCCCGCAAACTGCACGTCCGCCCGGGTCATCTGGAATGCTTCCGTCCCGGTGGCGGCGGATGCGGTGGCGTTCGCGGCCGGGTCCTGAACCGGGGTGCCGCTCAGGGCCACGGAGCCCGAAGGATGGGATCCGACAACCTGGAACCCAACCCCGACGCCGCCAAGTCCGGTGAGCTTCAGGATATGCAGGGTGGAGTCGTAGGTGGCCACCCCGCCCGAGGAATCGCCATTCAGCGCGGCCATGGCGCGTCCGACGTCGTCGAGGGTCTGTGCCCCTCCCGCAGGGGCGACGGCCTGCACCACCGTGGTATAGCGGCTGACAACCCCGCCGAGCAGCACGGACCAGACCTCGCCCACGGACGGGGTCCCGGAAAGGACCATCTGCACGGTGTCGAACGGGACGTCGCCGAGGGTCGACAGGCGGCGGGTCACTGTCGCCGCGCTGGCCACGCTCTGGTGAAGCTTGATCCAGAACCCGTTCGTGGGATCAACAATCCGCAGGGTGCTCGCCGCTCCCGGAGAGGTGATCGCATAGGTCGGGGCCTGCAGCCCGGGCTTCTGGCCGGCATACTGGGCATACGCGGCAACGATGCCGGAGGCAACCGAGGCAAGCGTATCCCCCGACTTGGCGGTGTAGGTGAAGTCGTGCCCGTTCACGGAGACGGTCCAAAGATCCCCGGCCCCGATCGAGCCGGTCAGGACGAGGTCCACCGAGCGGTAGTACGGGGCGTGCGTGTCGAGGGTCCCGTCCAGGGTCGGCTGCTGCCGGGTCAGCATCTCCTGCGTGATGGTGAACCGGTAGTCGTCATAGCTCCCGTTCCCCGACCCGAGAATCGTTACATACGGGACCCCGGAGGTGATCGTGGAGCCGTTGCCAATGGTGTCGTCCGCAAAGGTGAACCAGAGGCGGGCATCGTCGACGCCCTGGGCCGCGGTGGGATCGACCTGCCCGGCAACCTGCCCACCCGTGTTCTGCTGCGACTTGTCCTCCAGGACCGGCACGGCGGCGAAGGTGAACTTCGCGACGCTGTGTCCCGGAATCGAGACGTTCAGGTCGTAGCGCACCCCGGTGGGGAGGCCGATCGAGTGGCTGACCGAGTATTTCGGCCCGAGCCAGTTGGTGACCTGGATCGCGTACGTTCCAGCCTGCGAGAACGTGTACTTGAGCGATCCGTCCAGCACCGTCGAGCTCCCGGCGTCCAGGGAGGAGCTGAACGGGGCGCTCACCACCGGGAGGCGGTCCGCCCCGAGCACCGGGACGGCCACCTTGGCGCCGTCGCTGTTGGTCGCAATGCGGAAGAGCTGGAGCTGGGCGCCCCAGAGGATGCCCGTCCCGTCGAACCCGTGGTCGATGTCGAACTGGGCGGCGGTCCCCAGCCGGGCCATCTCGGTCGTGATGTCGAACTGGTAGAAGTCGGTCTCGCCGTTGCCCGTCCCCCGGATCGTCAGGTGCGGGATGGTTGTGGCGTTCTCGATGTCGGGATTCGACGAGGTTCCCCAGTTGCCAAAGTCAATCGGTTGCGCCGTCACGGCCGAGTCGTGGCTCGGGGTCTCGCTCATCACCGAGGTGCCGAAGTCACCGATGAACTGCGTCAGGCGGCTGCTGTCGCTGCCAGCCACCACAACCCCGGTCGGGGGCGTGCTGAGGACTTTTGCCGCGAGTTCCGCGGCGATGGCGGTGAGGCTGGTTCCCGACGCGGCCGTGTAGCTGGTGGCGATGCCGCCCGCCGCCTTCAAATCGAGTTTCACTGTGTCGTCCGCGGCCACCGTCCCGCTGAACGCGATGTTGAGCACGCGCCAGGCGGCGCTTCCCGCGATGGAGGCCCGGCCCTGCGTCATCTGCGCGGCAAACCCGACGTTGGCGTGATCCTTCAGGACCAGCTTGAATGCGGAGCCGCCCGTCTGGGTGGCGGTGTAAATCCCGCCGCGGTTCACCCTGTCGACCAGGGTCTGCACCAGGTTGAGCGTGGAGGAGGGAGCGCTGTAGACCTGGGTGCCCCCCGGCCCGTTGAGGGTCAGCTCCCAGAGCGGGTAGCTGGAAGGATCCCCCTCGAGCGTGACCGTGGCCTCGAGCCAGACCGCCGATCCGCTCAGGGTCGCCCGTGCGGCGCTCGCCTTGAGCCCGGCGCTGGTGATCGACACGGAGGCGAGGAGGGCCGGGCTGTCGGCACCCGCCACAATGTGCACCAGGGCGCCGCTGCCGCTCGAGGCCGGGGTCACCTGCCCGCTGCCGAGCAGCACGATGTCCGTCGGCTCGGTCACCTGGGTCGAGCCGCCGGTCTCGCGCACGAACACCCCCGCAACCGACCTGTCGAGAACCTGGACGTCCAGGGAACTCACGTCCGTGCTCTCGCCGTTGTCCCCCGCCGTGTAGGTGTAGGTCGTTCCATTCAACACCACCTGCCACTGGCGGCCGGAGGTCACCCCACCCGCAACGGTCAGGGTGAGCTGGGTGTAGGTCAGCACCCGCTGGACGCTGACGGTGCCGAGGCTCCGAGGCCCTGTGACCGCGGCGGCGAGCAGCAACGCCGCCCCGTCGTTCCTCCGGATTGTCAGGGTGGTGCCCAGCACCGATGCCGTGAAGTCCTTCACCTGCCGCGAGTCGGCGGTCCCAGCCCCCACCTGCCGCCCCGCGTTGATCTGGTCCCGAAGATTGCGCGCCACCGACTCGAGGCTCTCCCCGTCGGCCCTCACCAGGTACGAGAACGTGTCGGTGACCTGCCCCGCGGAGTCCGTGACGGTCAGGCTCCAGAGGTCATCCTTGGCGGCCGTGCCCCCCAGGACCACATCCTTGAAACGGTTCGATTCGGTGGCATCCCCTCCGAGGGAGACCAGCGAGGGCGAGAAGCTGCGCGCGTCGATCGGGGAGAGGTTCGGGGCGGTGACCGTAATTGTGGTCCCCCCGCTCCCGGGCAGGATCGTCACCTGGAGCTGGGCGACGCTGTCACCGCTCAGCTCGGCCGCCAGGCCGCGGGCGACATCCCCCAACCCCAGGGCAAGGTAGCCATCCAGGGTGCCAGCGCCGTTCCGGCCCGTCAGGTCAAGCTGGTGGGCGATGCGGGAGTAGATCAGCCCCTGGGCGGAGTTGTCGTCCACGGCCGAGATCGTGACGGTCTGGGGGATGTACCAGTCCTGGGGGGTGAAGGTCAGGAGCGAGCCCGAGGCGGGGCCCTGGGTCGCGAGATGGAGGTCGTGGCTCAGGTCGATGACCACGTTCCCGCTCGGCGCCCGGGTCAGGACGACCTGGTAGGCGCTGGTGGTGGCATTCCGGCCCGCCTCCGCCACGACGTTTCCATCCCTGGCCCCGGCCACAAGAACCCCGGCCGCATCATTGTCGATGACCTCCGCCACCACGGTCGGGAGCGACAACCGGTCGTACTCACCCCCGTCGTCCGCGCTCCCCCCCTGCTTCACCGAGTGCTGGATGTTGATGCGGCGCAGCCCCTCCGCCAGGACGTCGTCCGGCGCCGTCACGGTGATGATCTGCGGGATGAACCAGTTGGTGCGGTCGAAGAAGAGCGACGTGCCGTCGAGGCGCCCGTTCAGAGCGACCCCCAGGCCTCCCGCCCTCTGCTCCTGGCGTGTGGGGAGGGTGGGAACGGCCGTCACCTGGACGGTTTCCAGCGGGGAGCGGGTGAGCACAACCGAGTAGGTCGCGTGCACCAACCCGCCCGCGACCTCCTCTTGGCTGGGGCTCTCGAAAACCCGGATCGGCCCGCTGATCATGTTGATGACCACGCCGGCGGCGTCGCTGTCGGCGACGTTGGCGGAAACCCCGTGGGCAAACACGCCGAGATATCGCGGGTCGGCGCTTGTGGTCCGGTGGATCACCAGGCCGCTGTGCCCCAGGAGGTCGTTTGCCACGACGGTGATCGCCTGGCCGTCGTTGCCCCCGCCCACCTTGAAGGTGTCGCTCCCGAGGCCGCCGTAGACCTCGACGTCCACCCCGGCCGCGGTGCTCTGGATGAAGAACGTGTCGTTCCCCTCGAGGGCGTCGAGCACCACCCGCTCGATCGACCCGTAGCGGACATAGAGCCCGGCGCCCAGGATTCCCTTGTCCGTGACCACGAAATCGTCGCCAAACTCCGTCCCGAGGACGGTTAGTGTGTCAAACCCGTCGCCGCCCTCGATATTGACCGGGGCGTTGACCGTGTAGGAGACGAAGTCAGCCCCCTGGCCGCCGTTGATGTTGGTCGAGGGAGCCTTGGGATCGCTTGGGTCCACCTTGACGAAGGCACGGACGGTGAAGGTGTCGTCATCCTCCTCACCAAACAGGAAGAGATCGGCGTTGTTGTGGTAGACGGTGAAGCTGTCCTTGCCGATGCCGCCGTAGATGGTGGTCGGGTTCCCGGCGCCGTTGCCGTTGCTGAGGTAGCCCCGGGTCGTGAGCGTGGTCCCATAGGCATCCTCGGCCGTCAGACCGTTGAAGGCGTTCGCGGCATCGCGGCTCGACTGGAACATCTGCCCGACCTGGAAGGTGTCATCGCCCGCATCGCCGTAGAGCGTCAGGGCGGAGCTGGTGTCATCCAGGACGAACTTGTCATCCCCATCCGCTCCATACACTGCGACGTCGTTCATCGACGAGTCGTAGCGGACCTTCTCGGCCCGTCCGGTAAGGGCCCCCGAGGGGGCGAGCCCCAGGGCGGCGACCACGTACGGCCGGAAGAGGAACAGGTCGTTGCGCGGGGTTCCGTAGATCTTCAACCGGTTGGGCCGTCCGTCGGTCGAATTGTCGCTGACGGCGACGGTCGACTGTCCGAAGCCCGCCAGCCCGATCTCCACCAGATCGCTCCCGCCCTGCCCATGAATCGTGAGCAGGGCCCCGACTCCGTTGAGGAAGGTCTGGTTGCCCCCTTCGTCATAGTTGACCCGCACGACGTCGTTCCCCGAACCGGCGTTCACGGTGGTGGGGCCTGCGACGGAATTGATATTCACGACGTCGTTCACCAGGTTGTCCGAGTCCGGCTCGTCGCCGGAGTTCAGGACCGTGGTGGCGCCCGCCGCGGTTCCCTGGATGAAGAAGTGATCCCCGCCATGCCCAAGGGAAAGGGCGAGGTCAGTCATGCCATCGTAGCGGATCCCCTGGGCTCCCATGCCAAGCCCCGTCAGCGTGGTGGCGGTGAGCTGGCCGGTCTTGGCTGCGGTACTCCCGGTATCGTCCACCGCCAGCAGGTCGGCGCCCGAGCCCCGGAAAATCAGGAGGCCCTGAACCCCATCCACCACCCCGCCGATACCGGGCGCGAGCCCGCCGACGTTCAGGACGTTCCGCACCTGAACGGTCCCGGCCGTCCCTCCCCCCTGGAAGGCCCCGGGCGGGTTTGCCAGCGCGATGGTGAACTGGGTGTCGGGGTGCACCGGGTCGAGCGCCATTACGACGTAGTTTCCGTTGACCCCGGTGGCGCCGCTCACCCCGGTGATGCTGATCAACTGGCCAGGGGCGAGTCCATGGGGCCCCGCGGTGGTGATCGTCGGGTTCGGGGTGTTGGTCACCCCGGTCACGCCCACCCGGGCGATCCCCGAGGTGACCGTGGTGGTGGTGGCCGCCGCGGTGCTCCGGACGCTGAAGGTGTTGAACCCGGTTCCGAGCGAGACGTTCACGGCCTCGACCGTGCCGTACTCGATCGAGCCCGCCATTCCCAGGCCGCTGATGGTGCTGGCGGTGAGGATGCCGGCATTCACGCCTGTGTCTCCGGTCTCATCCACGTTCAGCACATCGATGCCGGACTCCGCCGTCTCCCCGTTGACAGCCAGAACCGCGCCGATGGAGTTGACGTTCCCCCCCGTGTTGGTGGGGGCCGTCGTGGCATCCCCCTGCGCCAGGCTTCCTACGTTGATCGTGTCCGAACCCTTGCCGCCGTTGAGGGTGGTCGGGCCGCCGATCCCCCGGACGTTGAACAAATCGTCCCCGGTCCCCCCGTTCAGGGTGGTGGTGGTTCCCGCAAGCGTCTGGTTGACGCGCACCGAGTCGTTTCCGTCGCCGAGGTTCACCGTGAAGCTGGCCCCGCCCTTGGGGGACTGCGCATCCTCGACGATGATGGCCACTCCGGCCTTCGGGTTGAGGGTCACGGTGTTCCCGACCGCGGAGATCACCATGGAGTCATCCGACGTGGTTCCGTTCACGATCACCGAATCGGCGACGGCATCCTCCCCGAGGAACGCGTGCAGGGTCGTGAGGCTTGAGGTGCCCAGGGGGTTCACCGTGAGGGTGTCGCGGCCGGCGAGGGCGTAGAGCTCCGAGGATTCCACCTTCAGGAGGGTGAGGGCGACCACCGGTCCGACCTGGACTGAGAAGCCGGCCCCCCAGCGGGCATACTGCACGGTGTCGTCCCCGTTCGTGAGGGTGACCCGGAGGAGGTCGGCGCCGCCGGCCCCGCCGGCCCCGCCGTCCACGCTGTCCACCCCGTCGCCGGCGCCCCAGAGGATCACATCGTTCCCTTCGCCTCCGAGGATCGTGTCATTCCCAAGGCCTCCGGCGAGGGTGTCGGACCCGGCCCCTCCCGAAAGCAGGTCATCCCCGGAGCCTCCCCACAGAACGTCGGATCCGCCCCCGCCCGTCAAGGAGTCGTTCCCCGCGCCGCCATACGCCTGATTGTCTCCCTCGCCCAGGCTGATGCTGTCATTCCCCCCGTACGCCTCGTCAAGGAGATCGACATGGGTCGGGGCCCCGCCGCTGAAGGTGATCCGCCCGCCGTCGCCCAGGACGAGGTCGTTCCCGGAGCCGCCGACGAGGGTATCCGCGCCAGCCCCTCCGATGGCGTAGAGCGGCGCACCGACGCCCGCGTTGCTGATGTAATCATTTCCGCCGACGCCGGGCTCCGTGCTCGAAAGGGAGGTGATCGTCACCCCGGCCAACCGGTTCGACGCATCCAGGAAGCCGCTGAAGTCGATCTCCCCATTGTCGCCGATCACGTAGTTCGCCCCCCCGCCGAAGATCCGGTCGCTGCCCGCACCCCCGATGATGTAGTTCGTCCCGGAGGAGGCGTACACCGTGTCATCCCCCCCGGCAGCCCCGCTTGAGGTCATCGACTGCCCGACCACCACCCCCTGGGAGGTGATCTCCTGGATGCTTCCCTCCTCCCCGAAGATGTAAGCGATCCCGGTTCCGCTGAAGAGGGTGTCGTTCCCCAGACCCCCATAGATCTGGTCGACCCCGGGGCCCGCCCGCAGGGTGTCGTCGCCGGGGCCGCCGTAAAGCTGGTTGAAGCCGCTCCCGCCGGCGATGTCGTAACGGATGGCCGGATTGCCGCCGACCACCTGGACGATGTCATCCCCGGCCCCCGCGTTGACGAGGTTCATCAGGCTGGTGCTCCCCCCGGCGAGGAGGAACGAGTCGTTGCCGCTGCCGCCGCGGAGGTTGAGCTGTGCCGTCACCCCGGGGTTGACGTAGAGGGTTTCGTTCCCGGACCCGGCGCCGGTGGTAAGAATCTGCCGGACCCCCTTGAACGTGGCGGTGCGGCCGTTGTAGAGGACGGAGACCGTCTCCGATCCGTCGGCCTGCGTGCTCACATGGCTGACGCTGTAGGTTTCGTCCTGGTCATCGGGGTTGAAGCGGCGGACATCTCCACGACCGAGCGTCAGGTAGAGCTGGCCGTCGGGAGCCGTCGATCCGCTGCTGAGGGGATTCCCGTTGGCATCCA
>DMJJ01000301.1:13083-36874 GCA_003452185.1 Verrucomicrobiales bacterium
TGGCATCCATCGCCAGGAAGGCCGGCTTCGGAACTTCGAGGCGCCCGATCGTCCACGTATGGCTGTGGCTCCCGAAGAAATGCACCGTGCCGGTCAGGGTGATGTTCCCGGATCGGGAGTCGTAGCGCAGCGCCGCATCGATCCCGATCCGGATGCCGATGATGTAGACACTGGCGCCGCCCGTGGCCTCGAACCCGAAGGTGCCTAACCCGTCGTAGTAGACCAGCGCGGTGATTCCCGCCTCAAACCCGAGGGTGTGGTTCCCCATGCTGATGCCCCCCGAGAAGAAGAGCCCGAACGCCCCGTTCGACTGGACCCAGCCGGAGACCCCGATCGTGGTCAGCCCGAAGAAGGAAACGGAGCCGCTGCAACGGAAGGCCCACTCCCCCTTCCCCAGGGTGACGGTCTGCGGGAGGATTCCCACGGCATTCGACGGACGGGTGAAGTCACCCCCCACCTGCACCGCCACAGAGACATTGAACGTGAAGATATCGAGGACGGTGAGGCTCCCGCTCAGGTCGAGGTAGAATGGCTGGCTCACACCCCGGTGGGTGTCGATGTGGAGCATTCCACTCGCGTTGAGCTTGATCACGTCGGCGATCGTCGCGTTGACACTGACCGCGGTATCGAGCCGGAAGCCGCCCGAATCAAGGTCGACGTGGAGGTCGAGATGCGCGGTAAGGAGCCCCCCTCCGAGAGTCACCGTCGCAGCTCCGTCCAGACGGAACCCCTGGGGACCGACCTGGATGACGAGGTGGACGCTGGCATCCACGACGTGGGCGAACGTCATGGTGCCATCGACAAGGATCCGGACGCCGGGATCGACCTGCAGGCGGGACCCGTCGGGCAGGCCGACGGTCCTGGCGGCGCCGGTCGTGTTCACGGCAAACATCAGGGTGGCACTGAAGCCGAGCCCCACTCCGGCACCGAAGCTCCCGGGGTCGTAGCCCACCTGGAAGGCCCCGATGAGCCCATTGGTACCGATCTCCAGGAAGCCTGCGGCGCTGACCGTCCCCAAGGGACCGAGCGAGAGGGAACCGCTGACCGCCAGCTGGAACTTGGTCGCGGTGATCAGGATGGAGAAGGCCCCCCTGATCCGGAAGGAATCGAGCACCGAGACCTCCCCATCCCCGAGGATCTGGACGTAGAAGCCCGGGGGTTCGAGGGTGCCGTCCAGGTTCCTTGCAGACCCAAGGAGCGTGATGCGCCGGTAGGTCTTGCCGCTCGCAGAGTCGGTCCGGGTGGTCTCGAGACTGTTCCCGTGCTGGTCGACGATTGTGGGAACGGGGAAGGAGGCATCGTCGCGGTCAGCGATGTCGAACGACACATCCCGGCCGAAGGTGTTCGTCGCCAGGACGAACCCTCCCGCGAATTTCACCCCCGGGATCCCGCTCGACTTGAGCGAGATGTGGATCATGGCGGCAAAACCGGATTCACCCGTCGCAAGTGTTCCCGTGAAGAGAACGGCGTTGGCGTCGAAGCTCAGCAGCGGATGGTTCTCGGGCCCGATGACGAGGTTTCCGCTGATGAGGAGGGTGAAGCCGACGGGATCCGTCGAGACGCTCCCCACCAAGGACCCCTCGATCCTGAACAGCTCGGTCGCGCCGGCACGGAAGCTCGCGACAACGGAGGCCCTGAAGGTGAAGGTGTTTTTCTGGATGTCGAAGGTGTTCAGCCCGGCTGCCGTGTCGCCCACCTTCGGGGTGATGAGGGTGACCTGGTGTCCGATGGAGTCGGTGTTCAGGAGGATGATTCCCGAGCCCGCGAGATAGACCCCGGGATAGTCCCCGCCGGGGCCGCTCTGGTCGAGTTTGCCAAGGACGCCGCCGTAGGCGGAGAGGCCCCGCACGGGATCGTTCACGAGGGTGAAGGCCCCGGCGGCGAGGTAGGACCTGGGGCCGACGAGGAGGCTGCCCGACATGTTGATCTCAAACCGGCCGGGGGTGAGGTTGATGTAGAACTGGCCGCTGATCCGGGCCAGGGAGAGATCGATCCATCCCATGCCCCGCATCACAAAATAGGGCCCATCCGGGTCATAGCCTCCGAGCAGCCGGGGAGCCCCCCCCGAGATCGTCGCCGTGCGATTGTAGGAGACGGTGAGCCGCCGGTCCGCATCCCCCGTCTTGAGGAGGGTGATGGAGGCCCGGGAGGGGTCGAGCGTGAAGTCGCCCGTCGCCCCGTTGTCGGTCGACTGGTGGAGGGTGACGGGGTTCTGCGGGTCGGTGGTGTCGACCACGCTCACGGTTGCCGCGTCAGGAATCGCGTGCGCCAGGACCAGGGAAGCGGCCTTGGCCGCGACGGTCACCGTCTCCTCCCCCGCGGGGATCTCGACCGTTTCTCCCTGCTCATTGCGGATGGTGGGGAACACCGGATCCGTGGTCGGGATCCCCAGGCCGACTTGATGGCCGAAGGTGTTCACCTGGATCAGGAAATCGCCGTGGACCGAAAACGGCCCGAGCTTCGAATCGAGCCCCACGGTGAACATCCCGGCAAATCCGCCCACCCCCTGGTCAACCCCGGCGAACACGAGAGCCGTGACGTGGAACGTCATCAAGGGGCTTGGGTCGGGGCCAACCTTGAGGTCGCCCGCCATGAGAATGCTCAGCCCCGTGGGGTCGATCTTGAGGTCGAAACCACCCTCGATCCGGAAAAGCTCCTGCTGCCCCACCATCAAGCGGGCCAAGCCGCTGGCGGTGACCCGGAAGCTCTGGGGAGCGGCCGTGATGGTGATCGGGGGCTCGGGGCTCGCCGGGTGGAGGACGATCGTCTGGACGTCGGAGGTCGTGTTGATGACAAACGTCGCCTGGGCCTGAAGGGTGATGCCGTAGGGGGCGAGCTTGGCGCTGAGGTTCTCGCTGGTCTTGATCTTCAGGGCGCCCCAGATCTTGAGGCCGTTCGCCCCGTCGATGATCAGCTCGCCCTCGGCCAGCCCGAGCACCCCGAGGAACGAAACCTCGAGCGTGGCCCGGAGGTCGACGGTGACCCGGGTGGCGCTGATCGTGAGCCGCACCTCCCCTTCCAGCCGTGCGAAGAGGGTGTTGTTGAAGACATCCGCCTGGGCCCCGCCCGCGATGATGATCTGGAAACTCGCAGGCTTGGCGGAGGGGTCGGTGCTGATCGGGTTGCCGTCAGCCCCCGTTGCGGCCGAGGCCTTGTACTGGACCACGACGGGGGCTCCCGCGGCGAGCGCCTGCCGGAAGATGAGGGTGTTGTCCTGTACCCGGTACGCGGTGGAGGCCACCGCCTGACCGCTCACCGTGACCGTGACCGCTTCCCCCGCCACGACGGGCTGGGTCAGGGTGAAGCGGGTCGGGGCCCCCGTGAGGGTCTCCGTCTCGGAGGTGCCGAGGGGATCGAGATAGGTCACCACGACCGACTGCCCGGCCGGCACCACCGTGTCGAGCCTCAGGGTGGAGACATGCCCGGTGGTGGAGGTGCTGAGGGTGCCGGTGTAGGCCGCCCCGTTGACGAGGATCGAAACGGGATCGCCGCTCGTTTCATGGCCGAGGGTGAACGTGGTGGAGGAAGGGGCGATGAAGCTCTCGGTCACCGCCCGGTTAGAAAGGAACTGGGCCTTGAGCTGGTCGGCCGTGAGCGTGGCGTTGGTGTCGGGGTTGGTGAACCCGAAGCTGAGCAACCCGTAGTAGCTCTCCCCGCCAAGCTCGGTGCGATAGGGCTGGCCGGGCTCATCCATGAGGAAGAGGAAGTGTGCCGACCCTGATTGGATCTTGCTGAGATCACCGTAGAAGTCGGCATCGAGGCTGAGGCTGTCGCCGAAGGTCGCCTTCCCAGTCATGAGAATCTTGCCGGTGATGTCGATGGTAAGATCGACATCGGCCCGGAAGCTGTGGGTCGAAGCGTAGGCGTCATACAGGGTGGCGCCCGCATGGATGAGCATGTTGTGGGTCAGGGCCTCGAAGCTCAGGGAGCCACCGCCGCTGTTTCGGACCAGGGTGGTGATCTGTTGCTTCAGCTGTGCCAGCCAGACGTCGGGGGTGGTCTGGCTTGGGTTGGAGGCGATGGCCAGCGCCCGGAGGTTGAAGGCACTGGCGCGGGTGTCGATCTCGGACGTCGGCAGCCCCGTGGCCGGGTCCTTCTTGTAGACCGTGGGGTCGGGCATCGAGGCCCCAAAGTCAATGCCCCCGCGGAGGTTGGTGATGGCGAGGCCGGAGTTCGGCTCCAGGATGATCGGGATTCCGGAGCTGATGAAAAGCGAGAGCGGGCCGAAGTCCGAGAATCCCATCCGGAAATCGACCCCGCCAAGGCCCGGGATCTCGAGCGCGGCCTGAAGCGCTCCGAACATGACACGCTTGGCCACGGGGGTTGAGGAGTCGGTGGCGGGGATGAGATTGTTGGCGGCGTCGAACTTGAGGAGCCCCCCGATCAGGGTGCCGGAGATTTCCGCCCCAAACGCGGTGCCAGCCACCTGGAGATCCATCGACTCGAGGTCGACGATGGCGAACTCGCCCGCGGCGAGCTTCGCGACATCGATCCTCATCCCATGGATGCCGCCCGCGATCGTGACCCCAGGCAGCCCTGCGATGCTCGCAACGTCGGCATCGAGGATGATGAAGAACTTCTCGGGCGTGGTGTTGAAGCTGCTGCCGGGCCACTGCAGGGTGATGGAGAGGTTCTTGAGCGGCAGCCAGGTCGGGGTGTTCAACGCGCCGGCATCCTGGCCCTGGCCGAGGGTGAGGGTGACGCTGAAATTGTCCTTCGCGAGGAAATGCCCGTTGCCAAGGACAGCGAAGTTCCGCGCACCGCCCCCGAGCACCAACGGGCCGGCCGTGAGCTTAGCCCCCACCTGGCCGAAGCTGAGCATCTCCTGGGTGGCGCCTGCCTGGGGATCGAGCAGGACGTTGTCGGCGGTGAGGGTGAGGAAGCTGCCGAAGGCGGCCTCCAGATGATCCACGGCCAGGGTGAACTTCCCGGCCGAGAGGTCGCTGGGGAGATAGACCGGAACGGGGCCGGCTTGGGCGACCTTGGTCAGCGTGACGCTGACGTCGAGGCTTCCTGCGATACCGAATTTGTCGAGATCCGTCCCGTCCGTGATTTTGACACTGGTGTTGCCGGGACCGGTGATGGTGGCGGTCTCCACCCCGATGGTCACCTTGGCCTTGAGCTTGATGCCTCCGTTTTCAAACCCAACGCCGAAATTGGTCAGCTTGATCGCCGGGTTGGTGAGAACCAGGGGACCGAGGGTGATGGTGGTCGGCGGCCCTCTCGGACTCCCCGTGGGAAGGGAAGTCGGAGTGCTGGCCCCGGGCGACCCGGCGCCGGGCAGCCCGGTGGAAGTCGTCGTGTTCGGGGCCGTCTGCCGGCCGGCGAGAAGGTCGAAGTCCGCCACCACCAGGGAGTCGAGCTTGAACCCGTCCGTCGACCCGTAGTGGAAGGAGCCCGAGCCGGTGACGCTCACAAGCTCCGCGCCCGGGTTGCCCGAGGCATCCATGGGCCGGATGGAAATCGTCACGCTCGAGAACCCGACCGTGGTCAGGGTCTCGGTCCCTGCTGTCCCGACAGAACGCCGGATGTCGAAGTCGCCAGAGATCCGCACGACGCCCAGATCGATCGACCCGTTGTCGATCAGGACCTGCTGGAGCCCGTTGGCGTAATTCACCCCCCCGAGGGTCACCGAGCGGGGGAAGGACTTGTAGGTCACGCTGGTAGCCGTCAGGACAAGCAGACCCCCAAAGTCGAGACTTGCGAGGGAGGTGGGATCCGTCTTGGCATCAGGACCCTTGATGGTGGTAATGCTCTCCCCGTTGGGCCCGGGAGGCTGGCTCGAGTAGCTCCCCTTGATGGTGATGTCGCCGATCCGGATCACGGCTCCGAGGATCTCAATGAGAGCCGGCCCGGGGGTAGCGAACGCGGGCTGGCGTGAGGAGCTGTAATCCAGGAGCCCCTTGGCAATGTGGACGGCGGCGTTCGCGCCGGACGAGCCGACGGTGACCGTGAGCGGGAGCGTGGTGTCGATGTTTGCGGAGGCGGCCACGGTGATCAGGTTCTTGAACCCTGAGGCCTTCATCTCCTGGAGCGACAGGTTGCCATTCTTGCTCTTGTCGGTGACGGCGAGGCCGGCCGTGACGACGACGTCCGCGGTGCCACCGAGCACCCCCGCGGCCGCGCTCCCAAGGCTGACGCCGAGGGAGATGTCGGTTGCGTGCAGCTCCGCGGAGGCCTTGAAGCTGTCGAGATGGAAGATCACCGCGGCGAGCGGGGCGGAGAGCAGCTTGTCGAGATTGAGGGTGACTGTGAACCCGGCATTGAACCGGCCGAGGAGCGTCGCCTCGAGCCCGGCGTTCAGCTTCAGGGCGCCGCTCCCGGTATCGAATCCACCCGAAGGGAGGAGCGAGTTCAAATCCAGGCTGACGGAGGTCGACTTGACGATGTTGAATCCGAACCCGAGCCGGATCAGGTGGTTCGTGAGGTCGAGGCCGCCGCTCATCGTGAAGGGCCCCTGGGAGGTCTCGCCCCCGAACTGGCCGTTGAGCTTCGTCCCCACGTTCTGGACAACAGCGTTGATCAGCCCCACGAGGTCGTGGGTCGCCCCACCCGCAAGAGGTGTGTTGAAGTAGGACTCCGCGGCGCCGCGGAGGTCCAGCAGATCCGCCACCGGTCCGACCAGGTCGCTGAGCTTCTTCCCAACCAGCGGGATTTGGGTGGCAAAGAGGCCGTTCGGGTCGCCGAGGCCGTTGTTGTTCAGCCCATCCAGGAGGCCCAGCAGGTTCGTCTGAACCGACTTGTCCTCGAGCGAGATGTCGAGCGTCAGGCTGGGGCGATTGAGGACCACGTTCGGCACCGTCCCGGCGAAGAGTTTCGGGGCGGAGAGCATCACAATCGGAGTCCCGAAGTTCGTGATCGTCCCGATGGCGGGCAGCGTCAGCGAGAGCGGAAGGGTGGCCGCGAGGCTGCCCGTCACCCCGATGCCGGCCTTGATGCTCCCCACGGTGGCAAAGGTGAACCGGTGATCAGGCTCGCTGCTTCCGGTCAGGTCGACCTGGACCCCCGCCGTCACGGAGGCCGTCCCATCCCGCACCCCGCCGGAGAGGGATCCGAGGGTCACGTTGAGGTTCAGGCCCGCGACCTGCACGCCGGCCCCGGCACGCAGGGCGTCGACTCCGAAGAAGAGCGCCGTGTTGATCTTCCCGAACGAGGGGCTGTTGGGATCGAGCACGTTCAGGTTGACCCCAAAGAAGGCGTTGGCCTGGATCGCGAGCCCGGCCGTCAGCCGACCGCTGCCGGTGATCGCCAGACCGAGATCCGTGGCAGCGGATCCGAGGCTCGCGCTGTCGAAGGCGAAGTCAAGGTTCACCACCGGATGGAGGTTCAGGCCGATCTCAAATTTGAGCTCGCGGGAGGCGGGGTCAAATCCGCCGGAGAAACTGAATACGGGGTCTGTCGAGGGGGCGAAAACATCCATCGGCTTGACGTCGACGACGTCCGCCGACCACGCGAACCCGGTCACCCGTGTGAGGGCATCCTTCAAGGCGCCCTTCAGGTTTGCCGACGAAAGGCCGACAGCCTTGGCCAGGTTTGCCCCCTGGAGCTGGGCGCGGCTGAGATCAAACCCGCTCAGGTCGAGCCCGGTGAGGTTGGCTCCCCTCAGGTCGACGCCCGACAGCACCTTGTTGAACCCGGCCGCGAAGCCCACCCCGTGCAGGTCGGCGCCGAAGAGGCTCGAGACACCCGCCAGGTTCAACCCGGTCGCCCCTGCAAGGGTCGTGCCCCGGAGGGAGATCCCGGAGAAGCTGACCCCGGTCAGCTTGGCCCCTGCGAGGCTGGTCCCGGCCAGGATCGACTGGCCGAATTTCACCCCGGAGAGGTCAAGGCCCGAGAGGTCGAAGCGGGAGAAATCGATTCCGCCGGCGAGGGAGCTGAAATCCGCGAGCGGCCCGAGCAGGTACGTCGTGTCGCGGGTCAACCCCGAGGACCAGGCCGTGTCGTGAATGGCGCCCGTGAACACCGTCGAGAGATCGGTGAGGACGTTCCCGAGATTCGCCCCCACGAGAAACACATGGCTCAGGTCGGCCCCGGTAAGATCGACCCCGCTGAGGTTCGTCCCGCGCAGGTTGGCCCCGGCCAGCTTGGCCCCGCTCAGTAGGGCCCCGGTGAGATCGAGACCCGAGAGATCGAACCCATGCAGATCCAGCCCGCTGAGCGTCGCCCCCGCCCCGACGAGGCGGGCCGACCCGGCGCCCGTCCAAGCGAGCAACGGGAGCGAGCTCCGATCCTTCCTGCCATCCTTCCAGACCGTGGAACGGTCAAACAGAAGCCCCGCGACATTGGTGCCCACGTTGACTTTGACATCCTTGAAGACCGTCCCGATGGCCCAGGCCCCGGTCAGGATCGCATCCTCGAGCCTTGCCCCCGTGAAATCGGCCCCGCGCAGGTTCGCTCCGGTCAGGTTGGCCCCGCGCAGGTCGGCACCCCGGAAATCAATCCCCTCAAGGTCCGATCCCGAGAAGTTGGCTCCCCGCAGGTCGGCCCCTTCGAACAGGAATCCCCGGAGGTCGAGCGCGGTGGCCACCTGGAGCTCGAAGTTTCCGCCCAGCCCATTGGGCAGGTCGGGGTTGAACCCGTGGGCGGTCCCCTGCTTGAAGTGGCGGCTGAGCTCATCCAGCAGGCCTAGGACCGTGGGAAGCGGGTTCGTATCAAAGAACGACTGCACCACCGGGGTGAGGGCGAAGAGCCCCCGCATGCTGCTCACCCCGAGGATTTCCCCAATGCTCTTCCCGATCACCGGCAGGGTCATCCCCAGGGAGGCATCCGCACTGCCGAGGGCGCTGTCCAGCTTCTCGTCGAACTTCCGGGTCACGTCGAGGATCTTGTCCATCAGGGCCTCGGTGAGGCGGATATCGACCGTGAAATCGGGGCGCGTGACCACAACCGCTTGAGGACGGCCGTCGGCCCCGTTGCGGTTGCTGTCGTAGGTGAGGAAACCGTCGCCATGGATCGTCACCACCGGAACCCCGTAGTCCGTGGGGCTGAACCCGGCGATCGTGAGGGTGAGAGGCAGGGAGGCATCGATCGACGCCGAGGCGGTGAGGTGGAGCAGATCGCGGAACGCGGTCGCGCGCACCTCCCGCAGCGTGATGACTCCATCCCCGTTCGGGTCGACGAAGTCGAGGCGCCCGGAAAGAGTCACATCCAAGGCTCCATGGGTGACCCCGCCTGAGACGGCTCCGCCGAAGCCGGCGACAAAGTTCACGTCCGGGGCGCTCAACTCGCCCGACAGGGTGATTGGATCGAGGGTGAACTTCACCGCGTCGGGCAGAGTGGCGGCACTGAACATCCGGCCCAGGTCGAGCGCGATGCCAAAGCCGGCCGTGACATGTCCCGTGAGCGTCACCGCGGTGACCCCGGTGAAGCTGACGCTGCCGTCCAGGTGCATGTCGGCCGCCAGGCTGGAGCTGTCGAGCGAGTAGGACTGAACCTTCTGGTAGTCGAGCTTCGCCCCGAATCGCACCTCATGGGTGGCGAGATCAAAGCCGGCCGACAGGGTCAGGGGCCCCTCCCCGCCGCTGCTCGAGAGGCGCTTGGCAGCCTCGACCATCATCCATCCTGCCAGCCCGCCAAGATCAGGACGCGCCGCCCCGGTCGGGTCGTGGTTCACCCCGGGAGCGTTGGTGTTGGGGTCCAGGGCGAGGAACGAGTCAAAATAGGTCTGCGCGCTGGAGTGAAGATCCAGGGCGTCGGAGAGGTTCCCGACCAGGTCGTTGATCGACTTGTGGAGGATCGGGATCGTGTCGTCCAGGAAGCTGGAGGAGCCCGATGCCCTGTTCTGGAGCTTGTCGGTGAGCTCCTGCAGCCGGGCGAGGATGTTCGACTGGACGTCGGGGTTGTCGAGGAAGATGTCGATGGAGAATCGCGGCCGGTTGAAGACAAACGAGCCCGGTGCTCCGACGAACAGGTCCGGAGCCTCGATCATCACCGTCGGGGTGCCGTATCGGGTGAGATCGAAGCCCGCGAGGCTCAATGTCGTGAGGGGGATCGAAGCATCCAGCGAGGCATGCGCCGTGATCCCGATCAGGCTGGTGAGGCTCGTGCTCCGGGAGGTGAGCTCCGCAAAGCTCAGCTTGCCGTCGTTGTTCGGGTCGTTGAGCCCCACCGACACCTCGGCGTCGAGCGCCACCCGTCCCCCGCTCACCGCAACGGCAGCCCCCGCGAACGAGGTCGCAAGGCTCAGGTCCGTGACACCGATCCCGGCCGTGACCTGCGCCTTGTGAAGCTGGAGGAAGAAGTTCGAGGACGTCGGCGGGAATGTCCCCAGGTCGATCCCGAACGAGAAGTCGAGCGCCACCCCGAGGTTCACGTCGAGCTTGGCGCCGCTGTTGGGGTCGAGGCCGAGGGCGGCGAATGTGGGCCCGAAGTTCAGGTCCCGGGAGAAGGTCTTTGTGACGTCGAGGCCAATGTCGAACCGGAGCTGCCGATCCGCGGGAGAGAGGTCCACGCGGACGCTGAGGGGCGAGTTGCCAATGGCCCCCGCCAGGGCGGCGTTCACCTCTCGGTTGATCACGTCCGCCAACCCCTCGAAGGTCGGCAGGTGATACGCGTCATCGACGTGCGTCGGGTCGCCCGGGTCCCTGAGATACTCGATCACCGCCGTCCCGACATCCAGGAGCGCCCCGACGTCCATGAGATCCCGCAGCTTGCGGTTGATCAGCGGAAGCTCGGTGTTGAACGCGGCGCCGCTGCTGAAGGCGGTGGAGAAGTCGTGCAGGCGCCCGATGCCATTCTCGATCGCCTGCGCGATGGAGTCGATCTTGTCCTGGATGAACGGGACGCCGCTTCCCGTCACCGTGACGCCCGAAAGCTGGCTCACGTCGCTCCAGGTGAAGATGAACTGCTGGGGATCGAGCTTGCCAAAAGCCGAGTCCACGGAGACCACCGTGCTGAAGACCACGTCGGGAGTCTGGCTTGCCCCCTGGCCATGGTTCCCGGCCAGGTTCACCTGGATCAGGTCGCCCAGGGAGGCCGAGAAGTCGGAGATGCGGATCTTCCCATCCACCTCGCCCGCCCCGGGCTCCGTGAGGTCGAGGGTGAGCTGGACGCTCGGATCGAAGCTGAGGGTGGCCTGCGAGAGGCTGACCGAGATGATGCCGATGTCGCCGGTGGCGGTCAGGCTCCCATCGACCTTGAGGTTCCCAAGGGCGAGGGCGTGGTCTCCGGCCGCGGTCGGCACGAGGTAGAACCCCTGGGCGTCGGCCCCGAACACCAGGTGGAGCGCCACGTCGGCACTCAGGTGGATGTCCCCCTTGAGCGAGAGCGCCCCGCCAAAGGCCTCCAGGTCGAGCGCGGTGCCCCCGTCGACCGTCCGCGCCACGGTGACATCAAACAGGAACCCGCCACCGGTTTGCCAGAGCTTCACGTTGCCGTCCGTCCCATCAAGATCGTCGAGGGCCTGGCGAAGCGCCTCGAGGCTGGAGAGCGAGGAACTTCCGATGCGCGCGAGGAGGTCGTCCCCGAGCAGGCGACCAAGGATCGATGTGACAGCACTGCCGCCAGGGGCCGCGGGAGCCTCCTCCCCTCCCTCGCCGGCCACGACCCCGCCAGCGACCAGGTGTCCGCGGTCGGAGAGCGGCGAAAGCGAGCTGCCGGAGCCGCCGGTGATGACATTTGTGGCGCCGCTCCCGATCAATGGAAGCTGTTTTGATCCGATGGCGTTGCTGATCTTGTCGGAAGCCGCCAGGAACTGCAGGCCCGACTGGACCCTCGCCAGGTCATTCTCGGCCCCGGCGTCGGGGATGCTGACCTGGACGACCTGAAGATTCTCAAACTCCACTGAGAGGGAGGGGCTCTGGGCGGCGTTCCCGCCTCCGATGAGGATCGACCCGCTCGTTGTGCCGACCGACTGGCCGAGCACCGCGTCCCCCCGCGATCCGAGCAGGACGAGGCTGTCTGCCCCTTCGCCTCCATCATACTTCACGCCTCCGGGCAGCCGCAGGCGGGAGTCGAGCAGCAGGCGGTCATTGCCGGCGCCGCCAAGGAGGGTGATCCCATCGAGCTGGGCCATGGGGTAGCTCCCGAGCAACTGTTCGCCCACGGGGCGATCGAGCTGGAACACATCCACCCAGGGGTCGAGGGGCTGGAGATGATCCGGGTTGAGCCTCAAGGCGAAGACATTGTCGCCGGTGGTGCCCCGGATCTCGAGCACGGGGGGAGGGGCGAGGTTGCGGGCCGCGTCCTGGAGGATCCAGACCCCGCGTCCCCGGAGCCCCAGGAGGAGGACATCGCCATAGGTCGCAGTCACCCCGGCCGCGTTCCGGTAGGTGAAGGCGGGGGTGTAGCTCATGGCCCCGAGGATTGCGTTCGGGAGGTTGACAGCGAGCCGCCCCCACCGTGGCACCCCGGCTCCGGTGCCCGGGTTGAGGGCCTGGGGCATGAGCCGGTCGGCGATGGCGGTCTTGACCACGACAGGGGTCCGCAGGGCGACGGCAAAAGCCGCGGCGGCCTCGGCGTTTCCAGCCTGAGCCATGGCCGCGACGATGTCGGCGGCGGTGGTCGAGGAATGGATGTCGAACTCCAGGAGATGTTCCGCGGGGAGCCATGAAACGCGGACATCCTGCGCGGTCTTGGCGAGTCCTGTGTTGATGAAGCTGGTGGCCCCGTTGAAGGCGTCACCGGAGGACTTGGCCGTGATCTTGAGATCGTTCGGGTCGTTGGGGATCACGACCACTCCCGAGGCGACGGAGGCCGCCGCCCCGGTGTCGGTGCCGCCCGCGGAAAGGATGCCGGAAACCGGAACCACTCCAGCCCCGGTGTTGGCCTTGTTCGAGTCGAGCGAGGTCTTCGCCACCTGGAACACCGCCCCGGCTCCGGTGGTGCCCAGCAGCGCCATGGCGTCCACCACGTTCTGCGCGGTGGTCTTGGCATTGATGTCAAAAATCAGCATCCCCCCGTTGTCCCCCGACAGCGGCGGCGCCCAGGTCACCACGACCTTGGCCGGGTCGGCGACCGCCCCGGTGTTGGTGAAGATCACGGCGATATTGTTATATGCGATCCCCTTGTCGCGGGCTGTGATCACCAGGTCGTTGTTCTCTCCCGGGGCGGCCACCACAGCAGCGGCGGCCGTGGAGTTGTAGGCGGCGGGGGAGACCGGCGCGATCGACCCGGTCAGTTCCCCGGCCTTGAACGAGCCGAGGCGTGTCGTCCCGTCCGACTTGGCCGTGAAGGTGAAGAGCTTGCTCAGGGCGGCGTTCGCATTCAGCGCGGCGATCAGGTCGTTGACGTTCAGCAGGCCAAAGCTGCGGTAGGTGATCAGGATGCTCGTGGGATCGCCGGCCGAGTTCGGGAGGATCACAAACGAGTCACGCAGCTGCGAAGACTTTGCGACAACCGTGATGCTGATCGGCTGGGTGAGCAGGTTGGGGGTCCGCTCGGTGAACGCCACCCCGGCCACCGTCACGGTGGCCAGGACCGAGTTCTCGGCCCCCCCGCTGGTGACTGCCGGAACGAATGCCAGCGGACGGGTGCCATCCGGCGCACTGGTCAGGCCGGCCACGAAGAGCCCACGGATCGTCAGGTCAGGGGTCTGGTTGACCAGATCCCTCACCTGGGCCGCGGTCGTGGTGGCCCCATGGATCCGGAGGAGGAGGATCCCGGCGGCACCCTGTGTCGGGTCCCACTCCACGGACTCGGCTCCCGTTCCCACGTCCACAATCGAGATCAGGACCCCGTTGCCAACCGCCCCGGGAGCCACGGCCGAGATCACCAGGGTGTTGGTGCTCCCCTTGATGGCGAATGCGGCAGACGCGGCGGTCCGGTTGGTCACCCCCCCCGAGAGCTGGGCCTGGATGAATCCGACGGTGCCGGAGCCCGGCACCCCCGGGAGATGATCGTCCGCATGGCTGAGGCTGGCGGAGAAAGCCGCCCCTGCCGCCCGGGTCAGCGGCTCGGTACCCTGCCCCGAGTCGCGGTCGACGAATGTGGTGGTGGTGTTGTCATTCAGCGTGGCAACAAGCTGGAACGTCTCCCCGTTGGGACCGGTGCGATAGAGGCGGCGGGCCACGACGCCGGCGGCACCGCCCGACGAGCCCACGGGAATCCTGGCAAGCGTGACGCTGTGACCCTCGGTGACCGTGACGCTGAAGCTCGCCGAAGGGAGGCTCTCCACCCCGGCGGCGGAGAGGAAGGTGATGCGGTACTGGTAGAGGCCGTCCGAGAGTTGCCCCGCGTCGGCGGCGGCCGGGCCTGACGAGGCGGTGGCCGTCGGGGGAAGTACCGCCAGAGGGCCGTCGGCCGAGGCGAGGTCCGCGACCCGGTCGATGAAGGTGGTCGTGGCGTTGTCGTTGAGGGTCGCGATCAGGACGAAGGTCGCCCCGCCGGCGTTCGTGCGGTAGATCCGGCGGGCGACGGTGCCAGGAACCTCGCTGAGCGGCAGGTTGGAGAGCGTGACATTGTGGCCTGCAACCACCGGACTGAGGGGGCCGACGTCGGACCAGAGAATGGTTTCCTTGCCCTGTGATGAGACGAACGCCACGCGATACCGGTAGGCCCCGGCCGAGAGCTGCCCGACGTCGGTGGTCTTGCTCCCGGTCGAAGCGGTGGCGGTCGGGAGGCCTCCGTCCGTGAAGGTGGTCGTCGTGTTGTCGTTGATCGTGGCCAGGAGGGTGAACGTGTTGCCGTCCGCCGTGGTGCGGTAGATGCGGCGGGACACCACCCCGGAGTCGGTGCTCACGGGCAACGCGGTGAGGTTGATCTTGTGGTTGTCGTCGATCCGGACCTCGTCCGTCGGCTTGTTGGGGGCGGTCGCCGCTGGATCCGTCGTTGCGAAGGAAAGGGAGCGGTCGCTCTCAAACCCCAGGCGATCCACAAAGCTGACCTTGTAGCGGTAGACACCCGCGACAAGCTGGCCACCCAGTCCGCCATCCACGGCCACGGTCCCCGTGACCACGGGGGCCACACGGGTCACCACTGCCACGGTGCCGTCGGTAAAGGTGGTGGTCGTGTTGTCCGCGAGCGTTGCAACGAGGAGCAGATCGCCGCTCGCGGTGAGGCCCCGATAGAGGCGGCGGGCCGAGGTGCCCTGGGGGCCAAGGGGGATTTGATCGAGGCGGAGGTGCTGCCCGGCCAGAAGGGTGACAGCCGGGGTGGAGAAGGAGAGGTTGCTCTCAGCCCCCGAGGCGTCGAGGAAGCTGAACCGGTAGAAATAGCTCCCGGCAGCCAGCTTCCCATCCGTCCCCTCGGGGGTGGCGGTGGCGGTCGCAGGAGGGGCCAGGGCACGCGCTCCATCATAGACCGTGGGGCTGCCGCTCGCGATGACTCCAAGGTCGGTGAAGGTGGTGGTGACGTTGTCGTTGAGGGTGGCAACCAGCCCGAGGATCGACCCATCGGCCGCGGTCCGGTAGATCCGGCGCGCCACCACGTCGCCAAGCCCGGTTGGGAGCCGGCTGAGGGCGATCAGGTGACCCGACGCGGAGAGCGTGATGGAAACGGACTCCGAGGCGTTGCTCTCGACCCCGCTCGCGGTGATGAAGGAGAGACGGTAGCGATACTTTCCAGGCAGGAGCTGCCCCCCTGCTCCACCGTCGGCAGCGACGGTGCCCGAGGCTGCGGTATTGGGGGCGTCCGGTCGCGAGGGGTCGGAGACCAGCGGATCGAACGCTCCGGTGCCAAGGTCTACGAACGACGCCGCGGCCGCATTGTCATTCACCGTGCCGACGAGCAGGAACCGGGTGCTCCCCTTCTCCGCGCGGTAGATCTTCCGGACGGTGGTTCCGGCAGGTCCCGTCGGGAGGTTGCCCAGGGTGACCTTGGACCCAGCGGCGGCCACAACGACGGAGCGTTCGACGGAGAGGTTCCCCTCGGTGCCGGAGGCGTCGAGGAAGGAGACCTTGTAGCGATACTCTGCCGCCGCAAGGGTTCCGGCGCCCGCCAACGGGGTCAGGGTGATGCCGGAGACGTCAGGGCCGTTCAACAGGGCGAGGATGTCCGTGGCCGTGGTCGCAGCCCGGATGTCGAATACGAGCGAATCGGTGAACGGGTTCCAGGTCACGGTCGCGGGCCCGGTGCCGCCGCGGTTCACGAAATGGACCGTGGTGTCGCTCCAGGCGTCCCCCGGCTGCCGGGCGGTGAAGATCAGGTCGTTGTTGTCGCCGGGGATCGGGACGGTGATGGCCGCCCGGCTCGGCTCGGAGATCGCGGGGTAGGCCTTGCCCGCCATGGCCGGGTCGCCAAGCGGGTTGAACACCCGGTAGATCCCCCGGGTGCCCCCGACCAGCAGCACGTCCTTGTCGGCAGCGCTCCGGTGGACCCCCACGCGCGACACGCCGGTGGCGTCGAGCTTCAGATCGTTGAGGTTTGTCGCCCCGGCGAAATTGTCCCCCAGCTTCCGTCCGGTGATGACAGCGCCGACCCGGGTGGCGGCGTCAGCGGCAAGCCCGAGATCCGAAACCGCCCCGGAGGTCCCCACGGCCGTGAGGGTGAACGTGCCGGCTCCCGTGGTGTTGTCCGTGATCCGGATCTTACGATCGGCGCTCGCGGTGAGAAGCTCCACCGTGACCCGGGCCACCCCCAGCGGGCTCCTGGACCCGATCTCGATGAACCGTTTGAGGTCATCGACCGTCTGGGCGCCGCGAAGCGAGACCGTGAAGCTCGTTCCGTCCCGGAGAAGGAAACCGAGGTCGGGCTGGTCGACAGGCACCAGAGCCACTCCCTTCAGGGACTGCGTCGGCAGGGCTCCCGCACCCGACTCGGGCCCGGTGATGTCCCGCCAGGTCGTTCCACCGTCCACGGTCGCGAAGACCCGGGATCCGGCAACGGCGTAGGCGACTCTCCAGTTCATCGGGTCCATCGTGATCTGGCTCACGCTGGTCGTCGCCCCGATGCCCCCCAGGTCGAAGTTCCCCTTCCAGGCGCCCCCGTTGTCCGCCGAGACATCGATTGACGAGCCGCGGGCCCGGTAAATCACGTCGGCGGCCAGGCTCCCATCGCTGTTCATGCCACCATAGGCGAGCGCCGTGATGAACGAACCATGGTCCTCCGCTGGGTTGGCAACGGTGAGGTCGGTGACGTTGATCCCGTTGTCGGCACTGAAGTAGAGGTGATCATACCCCATCAGGAGCCGCTTGTGGTCCGCGCCGTTTACGACGAACGGCCAGAGGTTGAATCCGCCGGGGGACAGGTCACCGGGAAGCATGTGGTTGAGCCCCACACCCGCCCTGCCAATATAAGCCGGGGCTCCGACCTGCACGCCGCGGTCGTTGAACTCGACCCGCGCCATGCTGCTAAAGTCGTTGCTGATGTAATAATGATAGATTTGGGTGCCATCGATCCCGACCCCCTGGTTGCCACCATCCCCCTGGGTTGCCGCCCGCCAGACAAGTCCCCCTCCGAGCCACTGTTGGGCCTGGGCCCCGGTGTCCTGGGTTCCAACAAGCACCTGATGGGTGATGGGATCGTAGGCCACCGCTCCGACCTCCACGTTGCCGAGGTCACCAATCAGCGAGACCCAGGCTCCATTCCCCGTGGTGTCGAGCCGGTAAAGTCCCCCGTCATCGGCCTCAAGCAGCCGCCCTGAGGGATCGAACAGCAGCATGTGCGAGTCGGCGTGGGGGGCGGTGCCTCCCGTGGGGGAGGCGGTCTGGGCAAAGCCCTTCAACTCGGCCCCCAGGGCCGAGCCGGGGGCCCCTCCCGGGGCCAGGACGTCCGGCTTTCCATCGACATACTCCGTGGGCCGCACCGCGGTGTTCTCAAGGGCGGCCACCAGATAGTAGGTGGCCCCGTTGGCCTTCGTGCGATAGATCAGCCGACGCACCGTGCCAACCGGGCCGAGGGGAAGTTGCGTCAGCTTGATCTGGTCGTTGGCCGCCACGGTGACGACGCCCCCCACCACGGCGGAGGGATTCGACTCGGTCCCTCCGTCGTCGACAAAGGTGATCTTGTATTGATAGGCGCCTGCCGAGAGGAGACCGCCCCCCGAGACGAGCGCCGCGAGGCTCCCCGTGACAATCGGCCGCGGCTGGGCGTTGTCGCTGACCAACTGGTCGCCCCGGGCCTGATCCGCCACGGCTGCGGCGTTAATGTTGGTGAGATAGTTGACCGACCCATCCCCCATGATGCGGAAGATCCGGCCGATCCAGTTGCTGCTGTGAACCGAAGAATCGGCATCCAGGGAGGACTGCCGGTCGCCGCTGATGTACAGAGCCCCGGTCTTGGGATCCGGAACCATCCCGCCCTGAAGTTCCCCCTGCCCGCCCGGATTGACGTCAAAAAACTCCTGGGTGCCGGTCCCCAGGTCCGTGTCCACCGACCCGGGGCTGTCGATCACAAAGCGCCAAGTCGCGCCGAGGTCGTCCGAGCGGAAGACCCTGGAGAGATGATTGGCCTGCTGGGTTCCGACGTCCACCGAGGGGACGACGCCGAGGTAGAGCCGGGTGGTGCGGGTGGCGCCATCCAGGGTCTGGACTGCGAACTGCATCCGGGCGGGACTGGCCGCCTGGAAATCGTAGTTGCCGACGGCGATGCCGTCCGGGATGGCGCCGCTGACCTTGGTCCAGGTCACCCCCTGGTCGATACTCTTGTAGATCCCGGCGTTCGCAAAGGTGGCATCCCCGCCGTGGGCCGCAAACAGGATGCCGGGCTTGGTCGGGTCGAGCGGGTCACGCACCGCCACCAGATCGGTCACCCTCCCCGGCGGGAGGCCGGAGACGGCGTTGGCGGGCAGCGGGTCGGTGTCGGTGCTCCGTACCCACGTCTCCCCTCCGTCGGCACTCCGGTAAACGCCCCCCCGGGCCGCCGGGTCAACCCCGGCAAGGGTGGAGACCAGTACCACAGGCGTCGCCCGGGGGCTCTTGTCGACAAAGCTGGTGTCGGTGTTGTTGCCGAGCACACCGACCAGGACAAAGGCCTTTGCCCCCGGGTCCTTCCGATAGATATACCGGGCCCGGTTGCTCGCGGTCGCACCCGTGGAGGCGTCCTTTGGCAGGGTGGCCAGGGTGACCTGGTTCTCGCCGAGGCCGACGGTGACCGCGATCTCCGCCGAGGGAGCGCTCTCCTCGCCGGTGTCCGTATTGAGGTAAGTCACCCGGTAGCGGTACTCACCGGGGGTGAGCTGGCCACCCGAGGCAGAGCCTTTCGTCGCCGTCACCGGCCCAACCGCCGGGGCGCTGCCAACGAACCCGGCGGAGGCCAGGATCCTCGGGGTCGAAAAGGCGATCGCAGTGATCTTGAGCCCCCGCATGCCGAGGTCGGTCCCTCCCATCACCCTCCACGTCACCCCCCCATCCGTGGTCTTGAGCAAACCGATCGCCGGGCCGCTCTCATTGGAGCTGCTCCCGTTGCCCGTTCCGGCGTAGATCGTCCTGCCCGAAGGGTCCGACGGATCAAAGGCGAGGGCGGTGATCCCAAGGGAGTCCCAGGCGTCGGTCAGCGGAACCCAGTGAGGATAGGAAACGGTCTTCGTGCGCGGTGCGACGCCATCGGTGCTGTCGACGAACGTCGTCGTGGTGTTGTCCGGGATGGTCCCGGCGAGCTTGTAGAGCCCTTGATCGTTCGGCCCCATCCGATAGATGTTCCGTGCCGTGGTCCCGGCGGGGCCCGTCGGGAGGTGGCTCAACAGGATGCTCTTTCCATCCGCCGTGAGGTTGAAGGCCGGAAGTGCCGAGGCCCGCGAGAGCGCGCTCTCGGTGCCGAGGTCCCCGTTCACGTACGAGATGCGGTAGAGATAGGCTCCCTTCGTCAGGGTTGAGGGGGTGACAGCGGGATTCTCGGCAACAACCGTGCCGGCGGCGGTCACGTCCGGGGCCCGATCTCTGAGCAGATCCTCGTACTCGGCGATGCTGACCTGCCGTGTGGCATCGATGTTGTCCGTCTTCCACACCCCCCCGTTCGTGGTTCCGATGAAGACCTGCTGCGGGTTGAGCGGGTTGATCACCACGGTGAGGATGGCCCCGGAGACCGGGTTGCCCTGAGCCTCAAGCCCCTCAGTCTGCCCGCCGGTGGTCCCAGTTGGTCCGGCCGACTCCCAGACAGGCGCCCCGGTCAGGGCCAGCACTGTTCCCTTGAAACCGGTGGCATCGATCAAGCCGGCGGAGATCCGGGCGCTTTCAATCCCCGAGAGCTGGGTGACCTTGCCGCCTGCGGAGTAGCTGGCATCGGTCAGCACCACCAGACCCGTCGATGAGTTCACGAATGTGTCCACCCCCGTGCCCCCGTCCAGGGTGAGGGTCGGAACCCCGATCGCCGCCCCCTGGGAAAAGTCCAGGGTGTCGTCCCCCGCCCCGGTCGTTATCCTGAGATCGAGGAGGCCCTTGGCGACCAGGGGGGAGACCAGCTTCACCGAGTCGCTGTTCGCCCCCTCCGTGTCGTTGCTGCCGGTGTCGATGATGACATGGGGAATGTTCGAAAACGTGACACTCTCGAAGGCGACTCCCCCACTGGTCCCGGAGATCCGGTTTTGCCCCGGAGCCGGGCTGTCGATTGTGATGAGATCCGCCCCCCCGCCCGTGAATGGGGTCGTGAACGTGAAGGTGCCGCCCGCGAGGCTGGTCGTCGAGGGGGTGGCCGCTCCGCTCACGACCGAGGGTGCCGCAAGACTCCCGTCCAGGATCACCGGCTCCAACCCAGTGAAGGTGATCCGGGTGCCCCCCGCCGAGGTAAACACTCCGTCCCCAAAAACCTTGCCGGGGGTGTAGCTCCCCCCCGTGACCGCGCCCACCCTCAAGGTGTCGAAGGCCCCGACCCCGCCATTGAACGTAACCGGCATCGGAATCTCCCCGGCGGCGAGATCCACGACCAGGGTGTCGTCCGTGGCGTCGCTTCCTTGAATCACCAGACTCCGAATCCCGGCCTGGTGGAGGAGGTCCGGATGGAGCTCGCTCAGCGGGATGGTCCCCGTGGCGAAGAGGGTCAGGTCGTTCGTGGAGGAGAGCTCAGCCCTATGGCCGAGATAGGAGAGGGAGCGTGAGTCGGAGGGGCCGAAAGCAGGGGGGGTAAACGGCGGCAAACCAGAGGCAAGACCTCCCGATGGGGCATCGGTGAAGAGGCCGAGGAAACTTGAAATCAAACCAACTCCATGAACATCAAGCAGGTCGGAGGGGGGAGCGTTCGCAACCCGGAGCGTCT
Organism: Verrucomicrobiales bacterium; assembly: GCA_003452185.1. Lineage (GTDB taxonomy): Bacteria > Verrucomicrobiota > Verrucomicrobiia > Limisphaerales > UBA11320 > UBA11320. The sequence goes on from DMJJ01000301.1 coordinate 34,147, forward strand.
CCGTGAGCTGCCCCACCAGGGATGGAGCCGCCCCGGGATCCCCGTGGGCGGAAGCCACACTGCCGGAGCTTGGTGTCGCCCCATCGTGTGCAAGGGGGGAATCGGGTGCCGTGACGCCGGCCCGGGCAGCCTCGTTCGCACCGGAGTCGACTCCCCGATCGGCATCCGGGAGGGATGCGCTGGTCGTGGACGAGGTGGGTCCGGATGCGGGATCGAGGGTGAGGGTGGGGGCAGCCGAGTCGGGAGGGGGCGTCTGGCTCGCAGGGGGCTGAACCCCCTCCGGACTTAACGCCTCCCCAGCCGGCCCGGGTGAGGCCTGGAGCGGAGCCAGGCCGTCCAAAATATCGTCGATCTGGGAGGCCGGCGAATAGCTGATCGCTGCGGAATCCTGGGTTGGGGACCCGGTGTTCAGGTCTGCGTGAAGGACCAGGTCGTGATCGACGGAAGGGATGGCGGCGGGCAGCGCCTCCAAAGGAACAGCCGAGAGCAGGAGCCTGGGCTCCAACTGCTCCAACTCGAACGACTTTGTACTAGGATTTCGCACTGCCACGACCTGTCAACGGCGGCTGGCTCAGGGGGGATTCCTCTGAGGAGAAACCCATCCGGATACCGCCAAACCGTGGACCACGACTTACGACCCAACTGCCAAAAAAAAGGACGCCCCATACGCGAGACTATCTCGCGGCCAACACGATGCGGAAAGGCGACGGTGCATAGAGAATCACAGTTTCCGGGAATCCACCAACGAATTCCGAAAAAAGACTCGGCCCCCGCCCCGCGGACCGCGGCGCCGCCACGGACGTGCATTGGGAGGGGGAGCCGGACGGAGGTGAGGCCCGCCGCCGGCAAGGCGCCGCCCGCCTTGCCGGCTGAAAGCGTCGCGTGGTAATCATCCCCCCGCATGACCATGCCAAAGCAGCACCCAGGCCCCGATCCGGTCGCGGTGCTCCGTGAGTGCGCGTTGTTCCGGTTCTTCCCCACCTCCGACTTGGAACGGTTCGCCGGTTGCACCCGCCTTGAACACTTCGGCCCGGGCCGGCTGATCTGCGCCAAGGGGACATCGGGAGACCGGTTCTATGTCGTTGTCCGGGGCTCCGTCGACATCACCGACCTCTCCCCGGGCCGGGGAGCGACCGGGGGAAGCGACCCGGCCGAAGCGCCGGAGAGCCCGGGGGAGATCCTCCTCCGTACCCTTGGCGCGGGGGAGCTCTTCGGCGAGGTGGCTTGCCTGGAGGAGAACGGCGTCCGGACCGCCAACGCCCGGGCCCGGGAAGGGACCACGCTCCTGATCATCCCCCGGGAGGAGTTCCTGGCGCTGGTTCAGTCGCAGCCGGTCGCGGCCGTGGCGCTGGTCCGTCACCTGGCGGCCCGGGTCCGGCACTACACCGACGACCGGCGTGCCCTTGTCTCCCCCAAGGAGTATGAGGCTGAGACCGCCCGGCAGGAGACCGCCTGGCACCGTCTGGCGGGGACCGCCGAGGGATGGACCGCCCATTGGAGCTTCACCGCCGTGAACCTCGTGATCTGGACGGCCTGGCTTGCCTCGAACGGGCGGCAGCTGATGAAGGAGCTTCCAACCATCACCGGGCTGACGATGTGGCTGAGCGTGCAGGCGATCGTGATGACCACCCTCGTGCTCGTCGCCCAGAAGCGTGCGGATGAGAAGGAAAAGCGGCGTCGCGACCTCGAGTTCCAATGGGCCTCCGCCACCATGGACCGGATCAACCAGGTGAACGACCGCCTGGGGCATCTGGAGCAGAGGACTCCCACGGTCGCCCCGGCCACCGGGGCTCCAGAGTCTTAGGCTGGGTGACCCGACAAGGTCCGGCGCGAGCACCCCGGGCGGGGCCTTGCCCCGGGGCTTCCTCCCCGGTTACTGGGCTCGGAAAGTGACCCGCAGCAGGGCATCGTTGGCAGAGGGCTTCGTCGCCCCGCCGTGCGTGATGAGATAGAGGGCCCCGTCCGGACCGAGCCGCAGGGCGAGCGGGCCCGCCGTGAGCCCCTGGAGGAACGATTCACTCTCGCCCGGCTTCTGGGTGGCAGGGTCCACGGGGGCGCTCCGGACAGACTTCCGGGCGAAATCGGCATAGAAGAAGGCTCCGTGATACTTCGCAGGATAGCCTCCTCCCCCGGCGGGAGGACGGTAGATCACCGCTCCGACACACGAGGCGCCGGTGTTCCGCTTGTAGGCGAACCAGGGGGCCGTGAACCCCTCCACCTTGTTGCTCCGCGAGGAGGTGGACCATCCATCGCCAAAGACCTTCGGCCATCCATAGTTCGCGCCGGGCTGGATGCGATTGACCTCGTCGCAGTCGTCCGCCAGGTCCCCCCCGTTCTCCGCGAGCAGGATCATCCCGGTCGGGGCGTCGTAGGTGAGAGCCCACGGCTGGCGATGTCCGCGGGTGTAGATCAACCCTTGGGCCCCGGGGGTCCTGGCAAACGGGTTGTCCTTGGGGGTTGCCCCGTCGAGCCCCATCCGGAGCACCTTGCCGCGCAGGTCCCGGACTGACTGGGCCTTGTTCTCAGGATCGTCGCAATACTGGCGGAGGTTGGCGTTCTGGTTGTTCTCGCCCGCGGTGACGTAGAGCAGCCGCTCCTTGGGATGGACGAGGAGCCCCCCCCCGACGTGCTGGCCGGCGAGGTCCCCCTCCCACTCGAGCAGCGGCTTCTCGCTCCCGGCCTTGAGGGTCGGGGCGGATCCGGGGCCGTCGACGGTCCAGCGGGCGAT
>DMJJ01000186.1 GCA_003452185.1 Verrucomicrobiales bacterium
AAGGGGGTGACCACCGCCCTCCGGATCCGGCCCGGCGACCGCGTTTTCGAGGTCACAACCGTCGCCCCGGCCACCACCGGGGATGCCTACGACGAGCCCTCGACCGTCAACCCCGGCGCCGGCAACCAGGAGGTGCTCCTCCCCGGCATGGGAACCCCGGTGGGAGGCTCCGGAGGCGGGGCCGGCGGAAGCTTCTCGGTCACTCTCGACCCGGCGATCCAGATCGAGGGGCTCGGAATCAACGGCGAGGACTGGACGGATGACGCCGTGGCGGAAGTCCGCTTCTACCCCAACGGGACGTGCGATGAATTGACCCTCGTGCTCCTCTCCGAACGACAGGAGCGACGCAACATCTGGCTCGAGGTGGTCACCGGACTTGCTTTCATGGAAACGGACATCAAGGAGTTTCACGCCCGATGAAGACCTCCCCGGCACCGGCCCCCGGGGCCACCCCCCGCACCCTCGAGGGATTCACCCTCCTCGAGGTCATGGTGGCCTGCTTCGTCTTCTTCACCGTCGCCTTCTCCGTCCTGGAGCTCACCACCCACAGCCTGGTCGCGGCAAAGAAACTGCGCCGCCAGACGGTCGATCCCGCCATGCAGCTCGAGGAATACGTCGGCACCAATGTCCACGTCGAGCCGGGGGTCGTGACGGGGGATTTTGGCGACATCTACCCCGACTACACCTGGGAACGGGACATCGACCAGGTCGAGAGCAACGGGCTCTACATCGTCAAGCTGACCATCTTTCCCAAACACGGGTCCCAGGAGCTCCCCATGCAGCTCACCAGCTACCTCTATGACCGCGCGGGGACCCCGGGGCGGAATTTCGGAGGGATGAAATGAACCCGTCCTGCCCGCGCCACTCGAGGGGTCGTTCCCTCCCTCGCCGCGCCTTCACCATCATCGAGGTGATGATCGCCATGGCCATTTTCATGATGGTCGTGGCGGCCATCTACGCCACGTGGAGCGCCGTCCTGAGGGCCACCAAGGCGGGGCTCCAGGCCGCCGCCAACGTGCAGCGGGGACGCATCGCGCTCCGCACCCTGCAGGATGCGCTCCTGACCGCGGTCAACTACCCGGACAACGTCAAATACTACACCTTCGTCGCGGAAACGAGCGGCGACTTCGCCGACGTCGAGTTCTCCGCCCGCCTCCCCAGCTCCTTCCCGGGAGTGGGACGCTACGGCGGAAGCCTGCTCCGCCGGGTCCGGTTCACCGTGGAGCAGGGAAAGGACAACAAGGGGAACGAGCTCGTGATGTACGAAAAGCCGTTTCTCCTCCCGCCCGACAACGATTTCAACCCCTACCGGCTGGTCCTGAGCCACGACGTGAGCCTCTTCATGGTGGAGTTCTTCGACGCCCAGAAACGGGAGTACACCCGCGAGTGGAGCCAGACCAACGCGCTGCCCAAACTGGTCCGCATCGCCGTCGGCCTCGGGAAACAATCCTCCGGCAACGCCCCCCAGGATCTGGTCACCACCTCGGTGGCCATCCCCGCCACCGCCATCGCACGGGTCGCCCCCAGGATCCAATGACCACCCAGCCCCAACGCCCCTGCCAACACGGGATCGCCCTCATCATGGTGCTCATGGTGGTCACGGTGCTCGCCGTGCTGGCCGGGGGCTTCGCCTACTCGATGAAGGTGGAAACCCGGCTCGCCCAAAATGCCACCTGGGACGCCGACATGGAGTGGCTCGCACGGGGTGGCATCGAGGTGGCCAAATGGGCCCTCAACCAGCGCGGGCAGATGAGCGGCGGCTTCGACTTCCTCGGACAGGCATGGGCCGGCGGACGAACCGAAACCAACGAGCTCGTCTCGCAATACATCGGCCAATGGGTGCCGCTCGGCAACGGCGAATACCGGGTCACCATCGAGGATCTCGACCGGAAGATGAACATCAACATGGCCAACGATGTGATCCTCCGCCAGGCCGTGTCGCTCATCGGGGCGGATGCCTCGGTCACACCCACCATCGTCAACTCCATCCTCGATTGGATCGACCCCGACGACAACCCCGGGCCGGGCGGGGCGGAGAAGGACTTCTACAGCAAACTCGATCCCCCGTATCTCCCCAAAAACGGCCGGATCGATGACCTCTCCGAGCTCCTCCTCATCAACGGGATCCGGGAGTCGCCAGGCATGTACTGGGGATCCGGCGCCCCGCCAACCCACCGCGTCAGCCGGTCCGCCCGACAAGGCCATTTCGAGGAGCCGGTCTACGCCGTCGGATTCCGGGATCTCTTCTGCACGCTCTCCGTTGGACGCCTCAACATCAACACCGCCAGCCCGATCGCCATGCAGGTTTTCCCCTTCATCGACGAACATATCGCGGAAGCCATCCGGACACGCCGAGCCGGCCCCGACGGGCAGGATGGAACCGAAGACGACTTCCCGTTTCGCAACCCCGCGGAGCTCGCCCAGGTGCCCGGAGTGGGTGAGGCGCTGGCCCAGTTTCCACAGCTGCAACAGATGATCGGAGTGCAAAGCTCCGTGTTCGAAGTGAAGGTGCAAACACGGATCGGACGCCACGCCCGCACCTACACCGCCTACATCCGCAAAGCCCCGGGGGCCGCTCTCACCCCGACGCTCAATCTCATCTGGCAGGATCGATGAACCGGCCTCCCAGGGGGAAAGTCCTCTTTATCACCGGGACCGACACCGGGGTCGGAAAGACGGTTCTGACCGTGCTGCTATTGCGGTTTCTTCGCTCGCAGGGGGTTCATGCAATCGCCCTGAAACCGTTCTGCTCCGGCCCGCGCGACGACGCCACCTGGTTGCACGAGGAAGGAGGGGGGGAGCTGACTCTGGATGAGATCAACCCCTACCATTTCCAGGCCCCCGTGGCCCCGGCGGCCACCCGGTCAGAGGTGAAAAAACCGCTGACTCGAAGTCGCGTTTTAGCCCATATCCATCGGGTCGCAACGCACTTCGACGTCACCCTCGTCGAGGGGATCGGAGGGCTCCTCGTCCCCCTCACGCGAAGCCTGGTTCTGGCGGATGTGATCGAGGGGCTGAAGTGCGAAACGGCCGTGGTTGGAAAGGATGCTTTGGGGACTCTCAACCACTCGCTTTTGACATTTTCGGAGCTCCGTCGCCGAAAAATTCCGGCGACGCAACTGGTCTTGATGAAAAATTTTGCACCCGACGCGTCGCAATCGACGAATTCTTTGGTGCTTTCCCAACTCATTGCCCCCGTGCCGGTTGCGGTGCTTCCAAAACTCGTCGGAGGACGACTTCTCAAACCCAAAAACAAACTCGATGCGATTATTTTGAAAAAAACTATTGCACGGTTTGGAGAGGTCAGTATCTTCTGCCCTCGTCGCTGCGAACACGACGATGCAAGTCGGAAGCAAACGCAGCGACGCGGCCGAGCGGGCTGTCAGTAATTCGCTCGCTTGAGTTAGCTAAAAGACTCAGCTGCCGTCGGAATAAAACGGCACTGGGGTTTTTTGTCCCCCTGATTGGGGAAAGTTTTTAGTGGTTCTTTGAAAGTTGAATTGTGCGATAAGTTAGAGCCCCTTGAAATGTCAAGAAATTGACTAATCAAGTGCGATCAATAGCAGTCGTTGGCAACAACGACAAATAGTAAGAACTCAACTCTTATAAATAACGGAGAGTTTGATTCTGGCTCAGAACGAACGCTGGCGGCGTGGATAAGACATGCAAGTCGAACGCTGATTGAGGGGTAGCAATATTCTTCAGTCGGAGTGGCGAAAGGGTGCGTAACACGTGGGTCATTTGCCGTGAAGTTGGGGATAACTCGCTGAAAGGCGAGCTAATACCGAATGTGGCCGAAAGGCTAAAGTTGGGGACCGTAAGGCCTGACGCTTCACGATAAGCCCGCGGCCTATCAGCTAGTTGGTGAGGTAACGGCTCACCAAGGCTAAGACGGGTAGCTGGTCTGAGAGGA
>DMJJ01000600.1:0-1965 GCA_003452185.1 Verrucomicrobiales bacterium
GCGAGGCAGATCACCACAAAGAGTCCGACCTTGGTCTGGAGGGTGGTCTTGGTCATGGATGGGCTCGAGGATGGGGGTGGGCGGGGCGGCCGCCGCCGGGGGCGGAGTTTTGGGCTGCCGGGGTGAAAGGGGTGGACCGGATCATGGCTGGCCCTCGCGCGGATCGGCAATGCCGTTGACGAACTGCCGGATCACGGCGTCGGTGGAGGCAAAGAGATCCGGGGTGGAGAGGTTGGCGTAGATGCGTCCCTCGTGGAGCATGAGGACCCGGCGGGAGATCGTGCGCACGCTCCGCATGTCGTGTGTCACGACGACCGTGGTGTTCTTGAGCTGCTCGCAGAGCCGCTTGATCAGCTGGTCGATGCTGTCGCTGACGATCGGATCAAGGCCTGTCGTCGGCTCGTCGTAGAGGAGCACCTGGGGGCGGTAGACGATGGCCCGGGCGAGGCCGACGCGCTTCCGCATTCCCCCGGAAAGCTCGGCGGGCTTCTTGGCCCCGGCACCCGGGAGCTCCACCATGCTGAGGGCCTCGTCCACCCGCCGCTCCACCTCGCCCGGGGTCAGGTCGCGTGAGCGACGCAGGGGGAACGCCACGTTGTCATGCACGGTCAGGGAGTCGAAGAGGGCCGCGCTCTGGAAGAGGAATCCGAACTGACGGCGGACCTCCAGGAGCTCGCGCTCCGTGAGATGGGTGATGTCGCGTCCCTGCACCAGGACCTGGCCCTCGTCGGGGTTGAGGAGGCCGATGAGGTGCTTGAGCAGGATGCTCTTGCCCCCGCCGCTGCGTCCGATGATCGCGACGGACTCCCCGGGCTCGATCCGGAGATCGACCCCGTTGAGCACCCGTTGGGCTCCGAAAGACTTGGTGATGTGCCGGGTTTCGATCATTCGTGGACGAAGAGCCGGGTCAGGAGCAGGGTGAGGAAGAAGTTGCTGATGAGGATTGTGATCGAGGCGAAGACCACGGCTTCGGTGGTGGCCTTGCCGACCCCCTCGGCCCCTTGGGGGCAGTTGAGCCCCTTGTAGCAGCCGATCATGGCGATGACACCGCCGAAGATGACCGACTTGATCAGCCCCATGACGACGTCCTCCGCGGAGGTGTAGAGCACCATGTTGTGCCACGCGTAGGCGGGGTCGATCCCCAGGAGCCCCACCCCGACGACGTAGGCGGCGAGGATCCCCACGCAGATGGAGGTGATGGTGAGGAGGGGCAGCGCCACGGTGGTGGCGAGGAGACGCGGCACCACGAGGTAGTCGACGGGATGGGTGGCCAGGGTGCGAAGGGCGTCAATTTGCTCCGTCACCCGCATGGTCCCGAGCTCGGCGGCCATGGCGGCCCCGACCCGTCCCGCCACCATGAGCCCGCTCAGCACGGGGCCCAGCTCGCTGCACATCGAGATGCTCACCACGGCCAGTGTGGCGGTGTCCATCCGGACCTTGTGAAACTGAAAAAAGGTCTGGGCGCAGAGCACCATCCCGGTAAAGGCCCCGGTGATGAGGACCACGGAGAGCGATTTGATTCCGATGAAGTAGAGTTGATAGAGGAACGAGCTCGCATCCCAGCGACGAGAGCTCAGGGAGCGCAGGGCCTCGCCAACCAGGAGGGCGATCTGACCGAGTCCGTCGAGTTGGCGGCGCACCCGCGATTGGATCGAGGTGATCATGCCCGGGAGGGGGAGCGCAACCGGGGGCAACTGTTGATTAAGGCCTTCATGCTCTTCGGCTTCCCCGATTCGCTGCCAGCCGGGCCGGCACCTCAAGCCAAAAATCCGGGTTTGTCTCAAACCGGGCCACTTTTCCCCCGGCCCCCAGGCCGGTGCGCGGCCGGCAAGGCGACGGGGCGCATCGCCCCGTTCATGGACTCGGGCTGCATCAACGGGATACAACCCGGCAATGAGAGAGTTCTTAATCGATCGACGCGGGCTGCCGATGGAATAGGGGCCTGTTGCTGGTGGTGTTCGAGGC
>DMJJ01000600.1:2235-2868 GCA_003452185.1 Verrucomicrobiales bacterium
CTGTTGCTGGTGGTGTTCGAGGCCGGGATTCGGCGGGTGGCAACGGCATGTTGGCAGGTATGACTTGGAGCCGGTTATGCAGGAGAACGGACTATTCGTAAGGCCGAACCTCAAGGGGTTCCTGATCGGTGGGGTGTTTGTCCTCGCGTTTCACTGCGTCATGCAGCAGATCGAGGGAACGACGCTCAGCGTACCGAACCCTACGGTCCCCGTCTCCGTGGTGCAGTGGAATGAGGGGGACTACCTCGCGATGCTGGACCACGTGACGGAGCGGCCGACCTCCGAGGGGTACTACAAGCTGGGTGCCTACTTCGAGAAGCAGAAGGATTTCAAGCGGGCGAAGATTTTCCTCCGCAAGGCCGAGGCGCTCTCCGAGTTGGACGACGACGAGTAAGCGTCGCGTCGCCCCGGGCCTCCAGGAGGGCCTCCCTTTCCTCGTCCTCGCGTTCCCGTTCGTCTCTCTTCCGGCGTTCCTCTTCTTAACCCTGAATCTCGCGGTGATCCCCCCAGGCAATCTCCTCGGGCGATTCCTTTGCCCATGTCTCCGCTCTTCTCTCTTGGCCGAGAGTCGGGGCTGGGGTTGGGGTTGAGGTCGAGAGTGCCGCCTGCACGGCAGCGAGAGCTCCTGCGTCC
>DMJJ01000330.1 GCA_003452185.1 Verrucomicrobiales bacterium
GGGGCGGGAGGGGGGTTCGGCCGTTGAGCCTTTCGAGACGGCCAGGGTCGTGATCAGCACCGATCCGGAGCCGGCCAGAAAATCACGTCGGGTCATGGACATAAGATCTGTCAAAGTGGGTGAACGGGTCGTGTCGGTCGAAGCCTCCCCTGCAGGCCCACACCCTTCAAGCCTGTACTTCCGTCCGGAGTCTCCCCGGGCGACGCCGATCCGGAACAGCCACCCCTCTCCGGTCGGAGGGGGGCCTGCTAACGAAGCTCGACGATGTCCCCCGGGAAGACCTCCCGGTCATCGCCCCCACGCAGGAGCCGACGGACGTCCACAAACACGGGCTGACCATTCCGGGTGACCACGATTGAACGGGGGTCCTGAGCCCCCAGGAACTCGGCGGCCACGATCGCCTGGCTGAGCGTCATCTGAGGCTGCCACCGCACGAGGGCGTTCCGGACGTTTCCACGGAACAGGATCGAGGCCCGGATCTGCTCCGGGGTGGGAGCCGGGTGCTGCTGCTGGATCTGACCGGCCTGAAACGCGATGGCAGCCTCGCGGCGGGCATGCGAGCGGCTGACGCAGCCCTCTCCTGCCACCAGGATCACTGAAGCCAGGAGCGCCGCAACGAACCGAAGGGGAAGAGTCATGTGGGGTGAAACGGCGGGGCGGCGCCCGGCGGCCTCAGCAGCTGGTGGGGACCTCCTGGAGCACCTCGACGCAGTGGGGGATGGCCCCGACGACAAACCCCAGGCACTCGACCGCACCCCGGGGCTTTCCCGGGAGGCAGATCACCAGGGCGCGATCGACCACCGCGGCCAGGCTTCGTGAGAGGATGGCATTCGGGGTGATCTTCATCGACTCGGCCCGCATCACCTCGCCGAAGCCGGGCAGCTCGCGGATGGCGATCGCCCGGACGGCCTCCGGCGTCACATCACGCAACGCCACTCCCGTCCCCCCGGTGGTCAGGACCAGGGAGCAGCCCTTGTTGATCGCCTCCCGGATCGCCCTCTGGATGTCCCGCTGCTCGTCCGGAACGAGGGCTTCGGAGCCGACCTTCCACCCGTAGCCTTCGGCCGCCTGCCGGAGGGCGGGGCCCCCGAGGTCGTCGTAGAGGCCACGCGACGCCCGGTCGGAGATGGTGATGATGCCAACGTCGATCTGCATGGGTCTGGATTATTGGCAACCGGCGGGAAAACGGAAGCGTTTCCGTCCCCGGCCCGGGGTGGATCAGGGAACCCGCGAGCGGACCGCCTCGGCGATCTGCAGGAAGGCCTTCGCAGGCGGAAGCTTCGGATCGGAGACCGTCACCGGCACCCCGCGGTCCCCGCCCACCCGGATCTCGGTGTAGAGGGGAACCTCGCCGAGGAACGGCAGCCCCAGTCGAACGGCCTCCTGGCGACCGCCGCCATTCCCGAAGATTTCAACCCGCTCGCCCCCGGGGGTCACAAAGAAGCTCATGTTCTCCACGATTCCAAGGATCGGGACGTTCACCTTCTCGAACATCGCGATCCCTTTTCGCACCACCCCGAGGGAGGCCTCCTGGGGGGTCGTGATGATCACCCCGCCGTCCAGGGGCACGGTCTGGCAGAGGGTCAGCTGGGCGTCGCCGGTGCCGGGCGGGAGATCGACCAGCAGGTAGTCGAGATCCCCCCACTCGACGGCAAAGATGAACTGCTGGATCGTCTTTACGATCATCGGTCCCCGCCAGATCACCGGGGAATCCCCGTCGAGCAGGAACCCCATGCTCATGAGCTTCACCCCATGCCCCACCGGCGGCACGAGCTTTTCCTCCTCGCTGACCGTGGGCCGCTCCCGCACCCCCATCATGAGCGGGATGCTCGGTCCGTAGATGTCGCAGTCGAGGAGCCCCACCCGGGCCCCGAGCGCGCTGAGCGCGCAGGCGAGATTGACCGAGCAGGTCGACTTCCCAACCCCGCCCTTGCCGCTCGCGACGGCGATGATGCGGCGGATCCCCGGCACGCGGCTCTGGTTGGCCCAGGGGCTGGCCCCGGCTGCACCGGGCGCGGTGGCAGGCGGAGCGCCGCCGGCAGGCGGGGCGGGCATCTTCACCTCCACGTGCACAAGGCTCACCCCGGGCAGGGCTTTGATCGCGGCCCCGCATTGCTCCTTGAGCTGGCGGGAGATCTCCGGGTTGTGGGTGGTGAGGTTGAGCAGGAGGCTCACGGCGCCGTTGCTGGCGGAAACCTCCTTCACAAGACCAAACGAAACGATGTCGCGGGAGTAGCCCGGGTACTTGACCCCTTTCAGGGCGTCGAGGACGGATTGCTGGCTGAGCATGTGTGGACTGAGATGTACCGGATTGAGCCGGGCAAGGGCGAGGCTTCTCTTTCAGTGGGCCGGCTTGCCGGAAACCGAGGCGGCGTGGTCGGAAAACGATTTGCCCCGGCCGGTCGGCCGAACAACCGAGTCGATGACCCCGCTCTCAAATTCCTCCCACATCGGCGACATCGCCCGGAGCTTCGTGACAATCCGGGAGAAGGTCTCGATCACGTAGTCGATCTCCTCCTCGGTGTTGTCCTTCCCGAGCGTCATGATGATGTTCCCCTGCGCCAGCGCGTGGTCGAGGCCGATGGCAGCCAGGACATGCGAGATCTTCAGCGATTTGCTGACACAGCTCGATCCGCTCGCAACCGCGATCCCCGAGATGTCGAGGCTCAGCAGCTGCCCCTCACCCTCGATAAACTCGGTGCTCAGGTTGAGATTCGTGGGAACGCGCTCCGGCCCCGGCTCCGGGCCGTTGAGCTTCAGGTACTGGATGCGGGCCTTGAGCCCCTCCCAGAGCCGCTTCTGCAACGCCGCGACATGGGAGGCCCGGGAGGGCATCTCCCTCAGGGCGATCTCCGAGGCGAGCCCCCCGCCCACGATGGCGGGCACGTTTTCGGTCCCCGCACGGCGTCCCCCCTCCTGCACCCCGCCGTGGATGATGCTGACGATCCTGGCCTTCCGGTTGCGATAGAGGACACCGACCCCCTTCGGGCCGTAGTAGCGATGCGGGGAAAAGGAGACGAGGTTGGCCCCCATCGCCTGGACATCCACGGGCAGCCACCCGGCGCTCGCCTCGCAATCGACATAAAACGGCACCCCCTTCTCGGCCGTCACACGGCCGATTTCCTGCACCGGCTGGATGGTCCCGATGTCATGGTTCACGTGGTGCACCGCGACCAGCACGGTCTTGTCGGTGATCGCCCCGGCCACGTGCTCGGGCTTGACGCGCCCCTGGGAGTCAACAGGAACCCGCGTGGTGGTCCACCCCTGCTTTTCGAGGAACTCCACCGAGTTCATCACCGAGGGATGCTCGGTGGCCGAAACCACCAGATGCTTCCCCCGCCGCTCGTTGGCGTAGGCCACCCCCTTGATCGCAAGGTTGGCCGACTCCGTCCCGTCGGAGGTGAAAAAAATCTCCTCGTCGCTCTCGGCGTTGATTAGGGCGGCGATCCGGACCCGAGCCTTCTTCAAGGCGTCCCGCACCCGGAGCCCATGCTGATGGAGGGAGCTCGGGTTGCCAAAGGCCTCCATGAAAAAGGGCCTCATCTCTTCAAAGACCTCGGGCAGCAGCGGGGTGGCGGACTGGTGATCCAGGAAAACGTGGCGCATAGTGAATCGTGGGGCAGATGATGCAGGGGAGGCGTGAAAAGATCAAAAATCAAAGGGCCGGGCCCCCGCCGGACGGCGGAGGCCCTGTGACAAAGGAGCGGTCGAGAACGGGGGCCGGAGGTCGCACCCCGGACATCAAACCGCCGCGGGCGCCTTGGCGGCCACCTCCGGATGCTTCTTCACGTAGTCCTCAAGAGCCGCCTTCAGCGCCTCCTCGGCGAGCACGGAACAATGGATCTTCACCGGCGGGAGTCCGCCGAGGGCGTCCACCACCTCCTGGTTCGAAAAGCTCATCGCCTCCTCGATCGTACGCCCCTTGATGAGCTCGGTCGCCATGCTGCTGCTCGCGATCGCGGACCCACACCCGAAGGTCTTGAACCGGGCATCCTCGATCCGCCCGTTCTTGATCTTCAGGCTGATCTTCATGATGTCGCCGCACGCCGCGGCCCCAACCTCGCCAATCCCGTCGGCATCCTTGATGTCCCCCATGTTCCGCGGGTTCTGGAAATGGTCCATCACGGTCTGGTTGTACAACGTGTAGGTCTCGCTCATAACTCGTAGTTCTCTGTCTGCTGGTTCAATCCAATCCTGGTCCCAAAAAGCCTACTCCACCACCGGCGACAGCTTGCCCACCGCCGCCCCCCCGCGCCGATGCCCCTGCCCCGGCGCGGCATGGCGCTTCAGGAGGTCAGCCACCGTCGTCCGTCCAAAAACCTCCTTCACCTGATCCTGCGCCTGCTCAAACACGCCGCAGAGGGCACACCCCTCCTGCCGCTCACAGGTGACCGTCGGAGCTAGGCAACGCTGAAGCGCCATCGGCCCCTCGATCGCCTCGAAAATCTCAAGCAACGTGATCTGCTCCGGGGCTTTCGCAAGGGTCACCCCCCCGCCCGTCCCCCGAATCGACCTGACCAGCCCGGCACGCGACATCTGCTGAAAAATCTTCCCCAGAAAACTGGCCGGAATCGACTCCTCCTGGCTGATCTCCTCCAAAAGCACCGTCTCCCCAGGACCCCGACGGGCGAGACAAATCAGCCCCATCGCCCCGTATTCGACTGCGCGCGTTATTTGCATGCTCGGTAATCCCGGCTTCCATCAAACCGGACTAATTCGGTCCGATTGGTCCTCAACTTAGGAATCTTGAGGGGCGGGGTCAAGAGGGAGGTTGATCTATTTTGAGGAATTTGCGCGAACCGCTTCTCCCGGTGGGGGATGGGTCTGGAAGCGGACGGTCGGGCTATTCTCCGAGGTGGGCGTAGAGGCGGGCCAACCGGCGTCCATGCTCGTCATAAGCGGCCTCGAACAGGGTGGTCGCGCGCTCGGACCCGACGACGGCCCCGGCAGTCAGGACCCGCGGGGGGGAACCGGCCTGGGTGAGCCGGAGGGCCACCTCGGCCTTGATGGAATTGATCAGGAGGCATCCCCCGATGGTGGACCCCGGGGCGACCGGGGTATCGAGGCCCTCGACCCGCACCATGGCATCCCCGACCGGCGCCCCGGTATCGAGCACCAGGTCGGCGAAGTCCTGGAGCCGGCGGCCCGAGGGGTGACGCGACTCGCTCGCCTCGGAGTGTCGCCGGCTGATGATGGCCACAACCTTCACTCCGCGGCGGCGGAACTCCTCGGCCATCTCCACGGGAACCCGGTTGCAGCCGCTCGAAGAGGCGACCATCGCGCAGTCCTTCGGGGAGAGGTCGAAATTCCGGAGGATCCGCGTGGCCAGGCCTCCCACGTTTTCGAGGAACATCGCCTGCCGCTGGCCGTTGGATCCGACCACCAGGTTGTGGAAGCTCAGGGAGAGCTCCACGATCGGGTTGAAGCCCGGGAACGATCCATAGCGGGGCCACATCTCCTCGACAAGAATCCGGCTGTGCCCCGAGCCGAAGAGGTGAACCATCCGGCCCGCAAGAATGGTCTCGGCGAACCACCCTGCGGCGGTCTCTATCGCGGCGCGCTGCGCCTCCACAACGTCGATCAGGGCGCGGCACTGGGCGAGATAGTCGGCACTTGGAGTCATCGGGGTGTGACCTTAGGAACGGGGCCCCGGGGGAGAAAGCGGAAAATGGGTCTCGTTGAGGGATCTCCCCCCCTGCCCCGCCGTCTCGGAGTCGGCAAGACCAAGGGCCTCGAGCCCCTCACCGACAAGGTAGAGCGATCCGGTGATAAGCACCAACGGTTCCTCCGCCAGGAGCCCAAGCCCGGCGGCGACGTTGGGGGCGGTCTGAATCTCGATCCGGGGATCGACATCCCGGCAACGCTGCGCAAGGTCCGCCGGATCCATCGACCGGTCGCTTTGCACCGGGACCACCACCCCCCGGCCTCGGCAGGCGGGGAGAAGGTGGGTGAGGATCCGCTCCGCGGACTTGTCCCGCAGGATCCCCATCAGGAACGCAGGCCGCTCCCCGGGGAACGCCGTCCTGAGCGCGGCGCACAAGGCAACCACCCCCTCCTCATTGTGAGCCCCATCGATGACAACCCGGGCCCGCCCCCGCTGAACAATCTGGAGCCGGCCCGCCCACCGAGCCTCCGCCAACCCGCGGCGGATCGCTTCGCCGGAGACCGGGATCACGGGGCGGAGGGCCTCGACCGCGGCAAGCGCAAGCGCGGCATTCCGACGCTGATGAGCCCCCGGCAACGGAAGTTCAAGCCCGGCCAAGAGCGCCGGTTCCGGATCCCCGGCCTCCAACACCCTGAGGGGTGCCCCCACCCCCCGAGCCACCTCCTCGATCACGCTGCGGGGCTCCGGATCGGTCACCGCGGAAAAGGCGGGCACCCCGGGCTTGAAGATCCCGGCCTTCTCCCGGGCGATGCCCCCCAGGGTCGATCCAAGCCACGCCTCGTGGTCCAGGCCGATGCTCGTGATGAGGGTCGCGAGCGGCATCACCACATTGGTCGCATCCAGGCGCCCCCCCAGCCCCGTCTCCCAGATCACGAGGTCGCACCCCGCGCGGGCGAAGTGGATCAAGGCCATCAGGGTGACCACTTCAAAGAAGGTGGGAGACTCCTCCCAGTCGGGGCACCGGCCCAGGAGCGATCGGACCTCGCACACCAGCCCCGTGAGGGCCTCATCCGCCAGGAGGCAGCGGTTGAGCTGGATCCTTTCCCCAAACCGCACCAGATGAGGGGAGGTGAAGAGCCCGGTCCGATACCCGGCCTCCCGGTAGATGCTTTCGAGAAACGCGCAGGTCGACCCCTTGCCGTTCGTTCCCGCCACATGGAGAAACCGAAGCCCGCGCTCCGGGTGCCCCGCCAGCTCCACCAGCCGCCGGATGCGCTCGAGCCCCGGGCGAACCCCGAAGGGCTTCAACCCCTGGAGAAACTGGATGGCCTCGTGGTGGGACACGTCAGGTCAGATCACCCCAGAACCGCGGTCCCCCCC
>DMJJ01000591.1 GCA_003452185.1 Verrucomicrobiales bacterium
GCCCCAATGATCGCCCGGCTCAGGGCCCCTCCCCCCTGAGCCCGTCCATCCCGCGGCCGGCCCGACGCATCGGCAGGGCGAGCAGAAGAATCAGGATCCCGGAGATTGCCACGCACGCCGGGGCGATCCAACGATCGAGCGGCAGCCCCCCCCGGTCGACCAGAACAAGGCTCCCATGAATCTCCGCCCCGGACCCCGGGCACGGGGCTTCCGCATCGACCCGCCCCGACGGGTCGACGAGCTGCGAGATCCCAGAGCTCGCAACCCGGAAGATTCCAACCCCGTACTCCGCCGCCCGGGCTGGCGCGACCCGGGCATGGAGCCGGTGCTGCGCGCTCCCCCACTCGATTGAGTCCATCGTGGGGATCAGGAGCCCCTGCGCCCCCTGCTCCACCAACCGGTCCATCACCCTCGAGTAACTCAGATCGTAACAGATCGCGATGCCGATACGCCCCCACGGCGACTCCCAAAGCTTCTGTGAGTCCGCCGCAACCCCGTCGTCGACGAACTGGATGGGGACCGATTTCCCCTGCCGGAAAACCACCTCCCCTCCAGGGTTCACAACAAACGCGGTATTCTGCCAGCGGACTCCTTCCGTTTGCCGTTTCCCGCCCACCACCAACCAACGCCCGTGCTCCCGACACCACCCTTTCAACGCCGGCGGAACCTCGCCGCCGAGGAGGTATTCCTGCAGCACGATCAGTCGCGCCTCCGGACAGGAGTCCACCAGCCGGGAGAGGCGCTGCGGAACCTCCTCCACATCGGCATCCTCCAATTGCAGGCCCGCGACCGGAATCACGTCCCTGCCGGCCGATGCCGAGGGATGCCACCCCGCCACCAGAAGCGCGCTCCCTGCCACCGCCAACACATGGGCGACACGCCGTCCCCCCCCGTCTGCCGCGAGCCAGGCGGCCCCGGCCGCAGCGGAGAGGAACCCCACGCCATAAACGCCCCACGCGTGCAGAAGCACGTGGAGCGGCGTCCCCGACATCGCGTACCCGACGTTGATCCAGGAGAACCGCAGGTAATAGAGCTCGCTCCGGAAGTACTCGAGCCCGGTCCAGAGAAACGGGGTCAGGAGAAGGCCGATGCGCAATCCGTACCGGTGCACCACCAGGCGACCGAGGGAGAGAAACCCCGCCAGCCAAAGCGACAGGATCAACCAAAGGAGGATCGCCCCGGCACCAAACAGGCGCCAGAAGAACCCGAGCTCCGGGGCGTACACGGCGACACCCAGGAGGATCCCGCCGTAAAACGCTCCGCGGGCGGAGAGGTGAGGCAGCATCCCGATGAGGCAGCCTGGGAAGAGCACCATCAGCCAGCCTCCCCCCCAGCCACCCACGTGGTGAGCGACGTGGACCACGGTCACGGCCCCCAGCGCCCAAGCGAGAGCCCGCCCCGCTCCTCCTCTGCCGCCGGGTCGAATCCTGTTCCTCAAAGCCTCTTCCATAGCATCGGCCTCCGGGTAGTTGGACACCTCCGGGGGAGGTTGGTTCCGCCGACGTTTCCCACGGGAGGATTCTGCGGAACGTTCCCACGCCCTCGTTGTCGAATCGGATGGAAAGAGGCAGCGTCACCCCGCAGTTCCACCACCGCCTATGAAACCAGAGCTCCGGCCCCAGTCCCGCGCCTTCACGCTGATCGAAGTCCTGGTGCTGGTCGTCGTGACCCTCCTGCTCGCCGGCGTCCTGATCCCACGCCTCCACCCGCGGCGCGTTTCGGCCCCGCGGATCAGCTGTGCGAACAACCTCAAGCAGGTCGCGCTCGCCTTCCGGATCTGGGCCACCGACCACCAGGAGCGATTTCCCTGGGCGGTTCCCGTCGCCGAGGGGGGGACACTTGTCCGTCCGGAGGACGCGGGCAGGGAGTTCGGAGACGTGGTGGATGTGTTCCGCTGCCTTTCCAACGAACTCACCGTGCCAAAGATTCTGGTCTGCCCGACCGACAGGCAAAAACTCCGGGCAGGCTCATTTGACGGACTGGGGGGAGCCCGCTTTGGCGGCCCACCGGGTTCCTCCCTGACCGCCAACCTGACCTATCTGGCGGGATGGGATGCGTCGGAGGAACGCCCGGCAACACTCCTGAGCGGGGATCCCGACTTCACCTCGCGCCTTCCGGCGGGTGAGGGTCGAACGGCGACGAACGCATCGGTCAAGTCGTTCAGCATCGGGGCCCCACGGAGCGCCGGCATCCGGGAGACCGGGGTGGCGTGGTCAGGGCGGCTCCACCCCGAGGGAGGCAACCTGGGGCTGTCCGACGGGAGCGTTCATCAGCTGGGAAATGGGCTTCTTCAGCAGGTCTTGGCACAAGCCGCGGACCGGGGCACCTCCCGCATCGCACGGGTCGTGGTCCCGCGAGGAGACGGGGAGTAGCGGGGGGGCGGGGCCGCGAGGGAGGTCAGACGTCGGCGTTTGCCGGGTGCTCCCCTTCGACGAAATCAAGGGCGATGTCGACGCTGCGCGCGGAATGGGTCAGAGCACCGACCGAGATGTAATCAACGCCGGTCTCGGCGATGGCGTGAACGGTGGTGAGGTTGACCCCGCCGCTCGCCTCGGTCTTCGCCCGGCCGCGGATGATCCGGATCGACTCCCGGAGCTGATCCAGGCTCATGTTATCGAGCAGGATGATGTTGGCCCCCGCGTCCGCCGCCTGGGCGACCTGTTCCAGCGTGTCGGCCTCGACCTCGATCTTCATGTAGGGGTAGGCCTCCCGGGCCCGCCGAACCGCGAGGGCGATCGCATCCTTGGCCTCGGCCCGAAGGGCGGCAACATGGTTGTCCTTGATGAGAATCAGGTCATAGAGCCCCATCCGATGGTTGCGCCCGCCGCCGCAGGCGACGGCGTACTTCTCCAGCCGCCGCAGCCCGGGTGTGGTCTTGCGGGTGTCGAGAATCTGCGCCTCGGTTCCCGCGATGGCCGCGACATACCGGGCGGTCAGCGTGGCGACGCCGGAGAGCCGTTGCACGAAATTGAGCGCCACCCGCTCCGCCGTCAGGATGGGTCCTGTCGGTCCGGTGACTTTCAGCAAGGTGCGACCGGCCTCCACCGCTTCGCCGTCCGTGGCATGACGGTCGATCTGGATCGCGGGGCTGAGCTCCCGAAACGCCAGCTCCGCCAGCTCGAGCCCTGCCACAGTGAGCGGCTCCCGGGCCACCATGAGCGCGGACGTACGGGCCTTGGGAGAGGTCACGGCCTGGGTGGTAACATCCCCCGGGCCCACATCCTCGCGGAGGGCCACCTGGACCAGCTGCCGGATCTCATCGCCTGAGAGTGCCATGCCGGGAGGATGCCCCGGCCGGGGCGCACGATGAAGAAAAATCAGGCTCCCCGCCAGGCCGGCCCGCACCGACCCCCACCTCCGGGCCTGGATGGGGGGGGGCGCGCAGTCGGGGCCTCCCGTGCTCGCTTCGGGATTGAGCAACCGGCCCTGGCCGTGGAGACTCGGCCCATGTTTCGTCCCTGCATCGACCTGCACGATGGGAAAGTGAAGCAGATCGTCGGCGGAACCCTGAGCGACGGCGGCACGGGGCTCCGGACGAATTTCGTCTCCGACCGACCCGCCTCCTGGTTCGCGGAGCTCTATCGCAAGGACGGGCTCCGGGGTGGACACGTCATCCTGCTGGGCGCCGGAAACGAGACCGCCGCGCGTGAGGCGCTCGGCGCCTACCCCGGTGGGCTGCATGTGGGGGGAGGGGTCAACGGGGAGAACGCCGCCGGCTGGCTTGAATCGGGGGCCTCCCATGTGATCGTGACTTCCTGGGTGTTCCGGGAGGGACGGATCGACTGGGAACGGCTGGCCTCCCTGGTGAAAACGATCGGGCGGCAGCGACTGGTCCTGGATCTGAGCTGCCGGCGCCGGGGGGACGACTACTACGTGGTGACGGACCGGTGGCAGACGTTCACCGAGGAGAAGCTCTCGGCCGACTTCCTCCAGCGGCTCGCCGGAAGCTGCGACGAGTTCCTGATCCATGCCGCCGATGTCGAGGGGCTCTGCCGCGGAATCGACCTGGAGCTCGTCCAGAAGCTTGCCGGATGGACCCCCATCCCCACCACCTATGCGGGCGGAGCCCGATCGATTGAGGACCTTGCCACGGTG
>DMJJ01000373.1 GCA_003452185.1 Verrucomicrobiales bacterium
GAGGGGACTCTGCCGGGGACCGGGGATTCCCCGGGGGGGGCGGACTTGTGGGGTGTGGGTGGAGGGGAGTCGCTCAAGCGTGGAGGGGGAGATTGTGGCGGGAAAAAATCATTGGAAATCAGCGGGTCCCGAAGGCAGACTCCGCGCTTCATGAACACGCAACTGCCCAACCCGTTTGCCGCCCCGGAAATCAATCGCAGGGATTTTCTCCGTCACTCCTCCACCGCCACGGTGGTGGCCACGATGGCGGGGGTGCGTTGGCCGGGGCTCGCTCCGGGGCCGCGGAGGCTCCTGCGGCGGGGGAAAAGAAGAAGGTGGTGCCCGTGAACATCGGCGTGATCGGCTGCGGGGCTTGGGGGCGTGATACGGTCAAGACCCTTGCGCAGCTCCCCTCGGCCCGCGTGCTTGGGGTTGCGGAGCATTATGAGCCGTTCCTGAACCGTGCGAAGGAGGCGGCTCCGAACGCCGAGGGGTATTCCGACTACAAGCAGCTCCTTGCGAACAAGGAGATCAAGGCTGTGGTGATCTGCACCCCGACCCACCAGCACAAGCAGGTGGTGATGGAGGCCCTGGCGGCGGGAAAGCACATTTATTGCGAGGCGCCGCTGGCCAACAGCATCGATGAGGCTCGTGAGATCGTGAAGGCGGCCAAGGCCCATGTCGGGCAGGTTTTCCAGCCCGGCCTGCAGCACCGTTCCGATCCCCAGCGTCACTTTCTGCTCGGCTTCATCCGCAGCGGCGCGGCCGGCCGGATTTTCAAGGCCCGTTCCCAGTGGCACAAGAAGGAGAGCTGGCGCCGGACCTCTCCCAACGCGGAGCGGGAGCAGGAGGTCAACTGGCGGCTGCGGGGGAACGTCTCGCTCGGCCTGGTGGGGGAGATCGGCCTCCAGCATCTCGACAATGCGAGCTGGTTCCTCAAGGCCGAGCCTGTCGCGGTCTCCGGCTACGGGTCGATCCAGCTCTGGAGCGACGGCCGTGATGTGGCGGACACGGCGCAGGTCACCGTGGAGTACCCGGAGAATGTTCTCGTGAACTTCGAGGCGACGCTCGCCAACTCCTTCGACGGGGACCATGAGGTTTACTACGGGAGCGACAGCGGCGTCATGGTTCGAAAGAACAAGGCGTGGATGTTCCGCGAGGCCGACGCCCCGCTGCTCGGCTGGGAGGTGTACGCCCGCAAGGACGCCTTCTACAACGAGCTTGGCATCGCCCTCGTGGCCAACGCCACCAAGCTCGTGGCCCAGGGGGAGAAGCCGGCCGAGGAGGCTCCCTACGCCAACACCCCGCTGTTCTACGGCCTGGAGGCGTTCCTTCACAACACGCGCACGGTGGCGGACGGCGTGGCGGACTTCGCCGAGAATTTCGACATCAAGGATACCAAGGCCCTGGCGGAGTATGTGGACTCGCTGCATGGGGCCCTCATGCCGGCGGCCACGGCGATCGAGGGATTCCGGGCGACGGTCCTCGCCATCAAGGCCAACGAGGCCGTTGTGAAGCAGCAGCGGATCCCGCTCTCCAAGGAGTGGTTTGCCCTTTGATGCTCCCTGATTGAATCCCGAACCCCGATTCCGAGTCTGATTAACTGACCGTGCACAGCATTTCATTCACTCCATGAAAAACCTCCTCTCTCGAAGCCTCTGCTCCCTGGGTGCCACCCTCCTCCTCGCCTTTGTCGCTCCGGCGGTCTCCGGCGCCGACCTGGCGGTCTACTCCGCACAGCCTTCCGGCAGTTCGGTGAAGATCGACGGCACCTCGACCATTCACAACTGGACCGTCGAGGGTAAGATCATCGGCGGCAAGTTCGAGATCGACCCCGCCTTTGCCATCGCGGGCACGCCGGCCGCCGGAAAGGTCAATGCCAAGGCCAAGGCCTCGATCCCTGTCCGCTCCCTCAAGAGCGGCAAGCCCCGCATGGACGAGGTGATGCAGGAGCACATGAAGATGACCGATTTTCCGCGCATCGAGTATGAGCTCACGGAGCTCTCCCTCAAGGAGGCCCCGAAGTCCGCGACCGACCCGCTGGTGTTCGACAGCCAGGGGAAACTGACCATCAGCGGGGTCAGCAACACCCGTGCGATGACCGTCAAGTGCGACCGTTCGGAGGCCGGCAAGCTGAAGTTCTCGGGCGTCGTCGACCTGAAGATGACCGACTTCGGGATCAAGCCCCCGGCTCCGAGCCTGGCCCTGGGGCTCGTCAAGACGGGCGACGACATCAAGGTGACCATCGAATGGGTGACCGCGCAGAAGGCGGATGCCCCGAAGTGACCCCGCCGGTTCGTTGGCCGTGACCGTTTTGCCCCGGAGGCTGAGCCTCCGGGGCTTTTTGTTGAGTGAGGGCACCTTGGCCCCGGCTCAGCGCGCCCGGAACGTGGAGTAGTAGAGGATGGGAACCGCGAGGCGGCTGATGAACAGGGACGCAACCTCACCGGCCATCAGGGAGAGGGCAAGGCCCTGAAAGATCGGGTCGGCCAGAATCACTGCTGCCCCCACCACCACGGCAAGTGCCGTCAGAAGCATCGGCCGAAAGCGCACGGCGCCCGCATCGACCACCGCTTCCGCCAGGGGCATCCCTTCGGTAACCCGCTGCTCGATGAAGTCGACGAGGATTATCGAATTCCGGACCACGATCCCGGCTCCCGCCATGAACCCGATCATCGAGGTAGCGGTGAAGAACGCTCCCATGGCGGCATGTGCCGGCAGGATGCCGACCAGAGAAAACGGGATGGCCGCCATGACGAGGAGGGGGGTGACGAAGGACCGGAACCACCCCACCAACAGGACGAATATGAGGAGCAGAACCACGGCAAATGCGCTTCCCATGTCTCTGAACACCTCCAGGGTGATGTGCCACTCTCCATCCCATTTGACGGCCGGCACCTGATCGCTCGGAGGGAGCGAAGCGTTGTACACCGGGATCGCCCCGGGGGCGCTTCCGCCGAAGTCGGCCTGGCGAAGGGTCGCGAGGCCCCGGTTCATGCCCAGCAGGGCGTACGCCGGGCTTTCAACCTCCCCGGCCACATCCCCCGTCACGTAGGTCACCGGGAGGAGGTTCTTGTGGTAGATGGCGTGGTCCACGGTGGTCGTTTCCGCACGCACGAGCTCCCTCAGCGGGACCAGCGGACCCGGGGCGGCCCCGGGCGACAGCTCCGGCAGCGCGTTGGCATCCCCAGACCGGACGCGGAGGGCGAGGAGCGACTCCGGGCGGGTTCGAAACCCGCGGGGAAGCTCCAGGATCAGGTCGACGTCCTCCTTCTCCCGGGGTAGATGGACAAGATCGATCGACTCCCCCGCGACAGCAATCTGCAGGGTGCGGGAAATCGTCTCCGCGCTGATTCCGTGCAGGGCTGCCTTCTCCTTGTCGATGACGAACCGCATCTTCTGCTGCTCTGCCTCCACATACCAGTCGATGTCCACCACGCCGGGCGCCTTCTGGAAGAGTTCCTTCACCCGCTCGGCGAGGCGGAGCCGTGCCTCCTCGGTTGGCCCGTAAACCTCGGCCACAAGCGTCTGAAGCACCGGGGGGCCGGGCGGGACCTCCGCCACGGCAACCCGCGCTCCTGCGCGGGCGGCGATGGCGGCGATCCTCGGGCGCACTCGTTTCGCGATGTCGTGGCTCTGGGCCTTCCGCTCCCCCTTTGGGAGGAGGTTCACCTGCAGATCTGCGACGTTGGCACCCCGGCGAAGGAAGTAGTGCCGCACCAGGCCGTTGAAATTGAACGGGGCGGGCAGCCCGACATACACTTGGTAGTCGCGGACCTCGGGTTCGACCCGCACCTCCGCGGCGATCCGCGATGCCACGGCGGCCGTCTCTTCCAGGGAGCTTCCCTCGGGCATGTTGAGAATCACCTGGAACTCGCTCTTGTTGTCGAAGGGGAGCATCTTCACCTTGACCCAGCCAAGGGGGAGGAGGCCAGCCGCTGCGCCCAGGAGGAGGAGGATCCCCGCGAGGAAGCTCCACCGCCAGGCGGGGCGGTGCAGAGCCCTCCCCATGATCCAGCGATAGCCCCGGGTGAGGAGGTCCTCCCGGGGGGCGGGGCCGGCTTCCGGCTGGGGACCCAAGCGCTCCCGGCGGAGCAGCCGAACCGCTGCCCACGGAGTCACGATGAATGCCACGAGAAGGGAGAACCCCATCGCCCCGGTCGCGCCAATCGGGATCGGGCGCATGTACGGGCCCATCAAGCCCCCGACAAATGCCATCGGGAGCAGCGCGGCAATGACCGCCAGCGTGGCCAGGAGGGTCGGGTTGCCGACCTCGCTCACCGCCTCGGAGGCCACGTCCATCGGGTTGCGGCCGGCGCTTGCCGGCATCCTCAGGTGGCGGACGATGTTCTCGATGACCACGATGGCGTCGTCGACGAGGATTCCGATGGAAAAAATCAGGGCGAAGAGCGTGATCCGGTTCAGGGTGAATCCCGCGAGGTAAAAGAGCGCCAACGTCAGGCCGAGGGTCGCCGGGATCGCGGCGGCGACCACAATCGACTCCCGCCAGCCGAGCGCTGCGAGGATGAGCAGGGAGACCCCGATCACGGCGATCCCCATGTGGAGCAGGAGCTCGTCTGATTTCTCGCGGGCCGTTTCCCCGTAATCCCGTGTCAGGGTCACCTCGACCCCCTGGGGCATGATCCGGGGGCGGATCGCCAGGACACGGCGCTCGACCTCCCGTGCCACATCGATGGCGTTTGCCCCCGGCCGTTTTGCCACGCTGATTGTCACCGCTGGCTCCTCCCCCGTGCCGGGGCCGTTCCCCCCGGCGCCCCGGCCAAAGAGGACGTAGCTCGAGCTCTCCTCGGCGGTGTCGGTGACCGTGGCGACCTCCCTCAGATACACTGGAAGCCCACCATGGACGCCCACCACCACGCGGCCGACGTCCTCGGCGGAGGTCAGGAAGGCGCCGGTTTCGATCATCACTTCGCGGTTCCCCGCGGTGAGGGCGCCGGCCCTCCATTGCCGATTGGCCTGGAGAAGCATTGGCACCAGGCCCGCGGGGCTGAGATTGCGTGCGGCGAGCTGGGCGGGGTCGAGTTGCACTCGCACCTGGCGGCGGGCCCCCCCGATCAGGGTGGTCTCGGCCACCTCGGGCACCTGCTTCACCGTGTCGTCCAGCTGGGCGGCAAGCCGACGCAAGGTCAGGGCATCGAATCCTCCTCCGTGGAGTGTCAGGGCGAGGATCGGAACATCGTTGATGCTTCGCGGCTTGATGAGCGGGAACGCCACCCCATGGGGGATCCGGTCGAAGTTCGAGCGAAGTTTCTCGCTCAGGGCGACCAGGGAGGTCTCAGGGGAGGCCCCGACCTTGAACCGGACGATGACGAGGGACTCTCCCTCGCGGGAGGTCGAGTACAGGTACTCCACCCCGGGGATTTCCCAGATCAGTTTCTCCATCGGGCGGGTGGCGCGTTGCTCGACCTCCTTGGCCGAGGCCCCGGGCATCGTCACCTGCACGTCGATCATCGGGACCTGGATCTGTGGCTCCTCTTCGCGTGGCAGAAGCCAGACTGCACCGGCCCCCAGAAGAACGGATGCGCCCAGGAGCAGGGGGGTAAGCCTCGAATTGAGAAACAGCCTCGCGACCTGGCCTGCAATCCCGGCTGCACGGGGGGCTGTGGGAGCGGGGTTCAAGGCTGGATCTCCAGGAGACTTCCGTCCGCCAGGGTTTCCGCCCCACGCACCACGACTTGCTCCCCGGGGTTCAGCCCGGAGAGTATCTCGAGGTCCTCGCCAATGCGACGGCCGGTTTTCACTAGTCTCAGGACGGCCCGTCCTGATTCGACGAGGAAGAGGACTTCCATCTGGCCGCGGCGGACGATCGCCCGGTGGGGCACCCGGATCGCAGGGAGGGATGTTCCGATCGGAATGTCCACACGGCCAAACAGACCGCTGCGAAGCCCACGAGCCGACGGGAGATCTAGCTTCACCCGGATCGTGCGGGTGACGGTATCGGCGGAAGGGGCGATTTCGCTGACCACCCCGGGGAGCTCGCCTGATCCGCCACCCACCCGGACCGGGAGCGTGGCTCCGGGGTGGATCTCCCCCACAAGCGATTCCGGGACGTCGGCCTCGAGCCGAAGCCTCGTCGGGTCCTCGATTTCCAGAAGGGCTCTCCCCGGAACGGCGAGATCCCCGACATCGGCCAGCTTCCGGGTGATGACCCCGTCGAACGGGGAGAGAATCCGCGAATAGCCAAGGAGGACCTCCGCTTCGGCGAGTGCGCCCCGGCTCACGCGCTGGCGGGCCAGGGCGGCGTCATGCTCCTGGCGGGTCACGGCGTTCCGTTCCACCAAGGCCGTGCTTCGCCGCAGATCCTGCTCGGCCTGGTCCGCCTGGGCCCGGGCTTGGTCCAGGCGGGCTTCGATCTCACGGACATCCAATTGGACGAGTAGATCCCCCGCCTTCACCTCCTGCCCAGGAACGACCTTCACCGCAGCGACCCTTCCGGCGATCTTCGCCTCCAGGCCTGCGTGAAGAACCGCCCTCACTGTTCCGATCGCCTCTTCGGAAACCTCGTAAGCCTCGCTCCGGGCCGTGGCGACACCCACTGGCGCCGGTCGGCCATTCCCCGACGCGACCCGGCCACCGCCCGCCCCCGGGACCTCGCGTCCACATCCCGTTGCCAGCATTCCCCCCAGAGCCAGGGCAGCCCAGACCCGATGCACCCCGTTCATGGCTTCGTGCAGGAGCGCAGCCCCGCCCGACGAAGGACCAGCTCCGCGGGGCAGAATCGCGTGAACACCGATTGGACGAGGTTGACTCCCACAAACACATCGAGCCAGAGCCAACGGGGATCAACCCAGTGGGCGAGGGCGACCCCCGCGAGGACCAGGGTGCCAGCGAGAAGGCGGATGGCGTTTTCTGTTGTCATAATCTTCGGTCTTTCGTTCGGGGGCCGCGACAGCTCTGGCCGGCCCGGCTTTCCCGTCGCAGGGGCCTGCCTGTCACCGAGCCGCGAGCCTGAAAAAGGTTACACAGACGTTGCACGTCGGAGCCCCAATTGGCGCTGGATTGCTGGAGGAGGCCCTCCGTATGCTCGGCCGGCCGTGAGTCAGGAACCGACAGAGCCCGAATTGGTGGCCCTTGCCAAAGCTGGGGACTTGTCTGCCTTTGAGCGGCTCGTGGAGGGGGCGCAACGCCGCTGCTACCGTGTCGCGCGCCAGATCACCGGGAACGACTCGGACGCCGCAGACGCCACCCAGCAGGGCTTCCTGAGCGCTGTGGAGCAACTCCATCGCTTCCGGGGCGAGTCCTCGTTCGTCACCTGGGTCTCCCGCATCGTCTCTCACGCGGCCCTCAAGATCCTCCGGAAGCGCCGCGGGCTGCCGAGCGTGTCGCTTGAGGAGGCGACTGAACAGCCGGGGGGTGATGGGCCTGTGCCACACCCGGAGTACATCGCCGACTGGAAGGAGTCGCCCGAGGTGTTGGTCGAGCGGAATGAGGCCCGGGTTTTGCTGCACTCGGCCCTGGAAGGTCTCGCCATTGGGTATCGTCTGGTGTTCATCCTGAGGGATGTGGAGGGGATGTCCGTGGCGGAAACGGCCGAGGCGCTTGGGATCTCCGAGGCGAACGTCAAGGTGCGGTTGATGCGAGCCCGTCTTCAGTTGCGGGAAGTCCTGACCCGGGCCTTCGGTGACCCCCAGCGGCGGATGCCCCCTCACCGTCATGAATGAGAGGAGGGGGAGGGGGATGAGCCCGGGCCGGTCTGTTTCCAGCGCTGCCTGAGGGCCTCACGCAGCCGAATCTGAAACTCTGCCGGGAGGGTCACTGGCTGGCCTTCCCGGTAGAGGGTGATTGTCTTACGGATGTTGTCCACCACGACCTGGCATGGGTTGCAGCCGGCGAGGTGCCTTTCAAACTCGGCACAGATGCCAGGGTCGACCGGGCCGTCGATGTAATCGTTGAGCAAGGCCAGCAGTTCGTCGCACTTCATGGTCGGTCTCTTGTCAGGTCGTTCGGGGGCCGCGCGGAGGGAGGCGCCCCTGCACCCACTGATCCATGATCGGCCCTTTGGTTACAACTGGTTTTCCTCCCGCCGCCCTCTCCCCCCCTCCAAGCTTGCCGATCCGGCCTTTATGGATGAGGGTTGGCGTCGATCAGGATACTATGGCCCACAGCCAAGAGAATGCACTGGATGGCGTTGCCGTGATCGGCATGGCGGGACGGTTTCCCGGCGCGCGCAACCTGGAGGAGTTCTGGGCCAACCTCGCTGGAGGCGTCGAGTCGATCCGTCCCCTGACGGATGAGGAATTGCTCCAGGCGGGGGTCGATCCTTCCCTCGTCCGCAACCCCGCCTACGTCAAGCGGGGCACCCGGCTCGACGAGGCCGATTGCTTTGATGCCTCCTTCTTCGGCTACCTCCCGCGCGAGGCCGAGGTCATGGATCCGCAGCACCGGGTTTTCCTGGAGTGCGCCTGGCACGCGCTCGAGAACGCAGGGTACGACCCCTCGGCCTGCCCGGGGAGCGTCGGGGTCTTCGGCGGGTGTGGGCTCAACACCTATCTGCTCAACAACCTGTGTGCAAATCCCCGCACCCGGCCGATGGTCACCGAGTTCTCCACGATGCTCGGCAACGACAAGGACTTCCTCGCGGTCCGGGTGGCCTACAAGCTCAATCTCAAGGGACCCGCGGTCACGGTGCAGACGGCCTGCTCCACCTCGCTGGTGGCGGTGGTGCACGCGTGGCAGGCGCTCCAGAACTACCAGTGCGACGTCGCCCTCGCGGGGGGAGTCGCCGTGCATGCCCCGTTGGTTGAGGGATACCTTTTCAAGGAGGGGATGATCCTCTCCCCCGATGGCTGCTGCCGGGCGTTTGATGCCCGCGCCGCAGGCACCGTTCCCGGCTCCGGGGTGGGGATCGTCGTGCTGAAGCGGTTGTCGGACGCCCTCTCCGCCGGAGACCGCATTCTGGCGGTCATTCGCGGGGCCGCCTCGAACAACGACGGCGCGAACAAGGTCGGCTTCACCGCCCCGAGCGTCGATGGTCAGGCGGAGTGCATCGCCACGGCTCAGGCCTTGGCGGATGTTTCCCCCGAGACCATCTCCTACGTGGAAACCCACGGCACGGGAACTCCGCTGGGGGATCCGATCGAACTCGCTGCACTGACACAGGCCTTCCGGGCGCAGACCTCGAAGAACCAGTTCTGCGCGATTGGCTCGCTGAAGCCGAGCATCGGACATGCGGACGCCGCGGCGGGGGTTGCCGGGCTGATCAAGCTAATCCTCTCCCTGGAGGCCGGGAGGATCCCCCCGAGCCTCCATTTCCAGGAGCCAAACCCAAAGATCGATTTCGCGGCCAGCCCGTTCTTCGTCAACACGCAGCTGAGCGAGTGGAAACGAGGCCGCATCCCGCGCCGCGGTGGGGTGAGTTCCTTCGGCATCGGGGGCACCAACGCCCATTGCGTCCTGGAGGAGGCCCCTGAGCCCGTCGCCCCGTCCGACGGGGGACGCCCGGTCCAGCTCCTCACCTGGTCGGCACGGTCCGGGGAGGCGGCCGACC
>DMJJ01000368.1 GCA_003452185.1 Verrucomicrobiales bacterium
AGAAAACCCGGTCCCTGGGGGTGGCCCGGTTGCTCACTCCGACGGTATAGACCCCGGCGTTCGTCAACTGGGCGTTGGTGACCAGAAGAAACGGAAGGCTGGGAGCCCTGGTGTTGACCCCATCCTTGCGCCAAAAGTACGCGAACGGCCCGGTCCCCGTGACCGAGATGCTCATGAGAAACGTCTGTCCGAGCATGACCTGCCAGCTGTCGGGCTGGGTGAGGATCACCGGACGATAGATGATCGAGAGCGGCGCGGGGCGGCTCTCCACGCCCAGGTGCGTCCCATCGCTCACCACCACGGAGTACATCCCTTCCTTCGAAGGATCGGCCCCGGTGAGCAGCAGCTCCGACTGGGTCGCCCCCGGGAGGTCGGTCCCGTTCAGCCTCCACTGGTACGACAGGGGAGGGAGACCGTCGGCGGTGACCCGAAAGAGGAAGTTTGATTGATACGTGACCACCCCGCCGAGCGGGTGGGTGTAGAGGGTTGGACCGGTTTCGGCGGTCAGGAGGGCGGCGGTGCTCAGGCGGGCGCCACCAGCTCCCATGACGACGACGTCGTAGAGCCCCGCAGCCCGGGGCCCCGCCCCTTCGAGCTGAAGCACCCGGTCGGTGGCCATGGGAAGCGGCTCCCCGGCATGACGCCATTGATATCGGAGAGAGGCCTCATCCCCGGCAACGACGCTCAGGACCGCCGTGGAAAAGGAGGCAAACCGGGCATCCCCGGGCTCGATGAGAAGGGTCGGCGCCCCCTTGCGCCGATCCACGGCCTGCCCAGGCAACGGGGCGGCGGCGATCCAGTTCGTCGCTTCCAAACCGGACACCGATTCATCGAGCCGCGTCAGGCAGGCCCCCTGCCCATCCGCCAGCAAAGGCCACGGTGGGGCGTTCCCGTATACAAGGGAGTCGATCTCAACCCACCCCGGGGGGGGACTTCCCCCCGGCAACGGAGCAGAGAGACCGATCCTCCCTCCCCCGTTCCCAAGGCTCCCTTCCCACGGGCCGAGGATCGGAAGCGTCGGAGGCAGGGCAAAACGGGCCCGGAACGCGCGCACACGGGTGGGGTCCTCGGCGGGATCAAACCCCACCACCAGGAGGCGTCCACCGGCGGGGAGCCGGGCCTGGGGGGGAAAGCGGAACGTCACCTCCCCCTGAAGCTCCCAAGGGGTGAACGGCGGTGCGGGATCAGACAGCCCCACGGGGAACTCCGACACATTGTGGAGCTCAATGAACTCGTCCCGCTGGTTGTCCACGGACGCGACCACGGGAGCCGGATGGTAATGGAGTCGGCTGAACACCAGCGGACCAAAGACCGGGGTGCTGTTGGTGGTCCCGAGGGAGGAGGACTCCTCCCGCATCCATTGCTCCCGGCCCAGCGCGTCGACATAGCGACCGATCGCCGCGCCGGGGTCGGATCCCCCAAACCGAACCCGATGGGCCCACCCCGTGAGGCGTCCCTCCGCCGAGGCGCTGAAGAGCGCGGCCTCATCCCCCGATGCAGAGAACCGGAACCCGGGGCCGCCGGCCGACGACTCCCCAAACTCCGCGGCGGTGAACACCCGGTACTCCCCGGCCTTGAGCCGGGTGCCGCCGGGGATGCGGTACTTCCGGGGCTGGGAGAAATCATCCGACAAGAACCACCCGCCGATGTCGGCATCGGCCGGAGCGAACAGCTCCACGGCATCGGGATCCCCGGGCAGGGGCCGGGCGAGGATCTCGTTGAGGTAGACGGCGCCCGGGGGGGTGATCGGCAACGGGGGGAGCAGCGGGCCTGGGTCCACTTCCCACGGCCCCATCCTCCACCGACCCGGCTCCCCCCAGTCAGCAGCCGGGCCCGAGGCTGGATGGACCATCGGAAAACCGACTCCATCGGTCAGCGGGAGCCAGGCTCTGGAGAACGCGAACTCAAGAATCGGCTCCCCACGGGCATCCTCCAGCCGAAGCGGCTCCCCGCTGTTGTCGAGGCTGCCCTGATACTCCCCGGCGATCCGGGGCTCGGGACCGTGGTGCCGCTCGAACGCGGCGCGGTTGCGGACCACGAGCACCGAGCGGGCAGGGTCCTGCCGGTTGCCCGGGGCGGGAAGCTCAAGCACCGAGCCCCCGGAGAACTCAAACCGGATCCCGCGCGTGAAGCGAATCCCCCGGAGGTCGAGCGGGGTCGTCCCCTCATGGGCAAGCTCCAGGTACTCCAGCTCGGGATCGGACGGGTGATACATGATCCGAACAATGCGCAACCCGGCCTGGGCGGGGGTGGCGGCATCCTCGAGCACCGTGCTCCCGGCGAGACGGTTGCCATCCCAGACCTGGAGGTAGCCGCCCCGGGAGTCGAGTCGGCCGTCATAGTTCCCCTGCACGAAGAGCCCCGCCCGGCCCAGCGGGGCAACGGTTCGACGGCGAAAGGCCTGGAGGTTGGGGGTGAGGTACAGGTTCATGCCGGCGGGAATCACCGTGCCCGGGGGAAACCGATGCCGGAGGGTTCCCCGGATCTCCCAGCCCGAGACATCGAGAGCCTCCGACTGGGGATTCACGACTTCGACGAACTGCTGCTCACGATCGCCGCTCGCGGGAGCGCGGTCGATCTGGCCGAAGTCCAGCAGCAGCCCCGGGCTCTGGGGCTCGGGGATCAGGGCCGACCCGACCCGCGTGGCGGTGTTCGTCACGGAATGGGTGACGTAGAAGTGCTGCCGACGGGGGACCAGGTACTGCGATTCAAGCGCCCAGAGCGCTGTCCCCATATCCTGGTCAGCCCCCCAGTCGTAGTATCCCCAGGCCTTGTGGTCCTCCTCGGCATCCGCCTGCGCGAGGTGTAGGAACTCTTCCAGCCGGCGCTCGTACTTGAGCTCTCCCCGCGGGGTGCCGGGAGGCTGGAGCAGAAGATCCATCAGGGTGCGGAGACGTCGCGTGTACATCGCCCTCACCTCGGGAAGCTGATAGAGCTGGTCGATCAGCTGGTTCCAGAGGCCGTCGTACTTCTGGTGCTGGAAATCGCCGTAGAACGGATGGCTGGGGCCCGCAAGCTTCACCCTCGACTGGGCCTGCGCCGCCGTATCGGCGGTGGCCCAGAGCAGGTCGGGGTCGATCCGCTGGAAGTTGCGTCCGAAGGTCAGGTCCTTGTCCCATGGAAGGATCCTCCACTGGGCCGTCCCGGCCGGATCCCGGTAGACGTAGTAGTTCTTCGCCACCGCGTCGTTGTCGTGAATCAGCGCGCCGGCCGCCAGGTAGTTCACGACCGCGGGGAGATCCACCTGATCGTACAGGTAGGCCACGCGGCCCGGGTTCGAGGAGGCAATCCCCTGCACAAGGTCCCGAAGCTCGGCGAGGCTCCCGTCCGGGGGGAGCACCTTCTGGTTGTCCTCAGCCGAGGTCAGGTCGGTGTACATCTTGAAGAGGCTCCCGGCAGGGTTCAGCCCGTTGCGCTCGAGCATCGTCCTGTCCGGCTCCTCCACCACGCAGGTCAGCTCGTAAAAGCGGCCGTTGAGGTGGACCCGTGCGAGGAAGGAGAGGCTCCCGGCCACCCCGGCCTCGCGATAGGTCTCCCAGCTCAGCACGGTCCGGATGTACGCCTTGTCGCTCCAGGTCGTGTTGAGGTTGATCTCCTCGACCCGCGGCAGGGCCGGGTCGTGGCGGAACCAGGCACCGGGGTTGAAGTCGAGCTTGTAGCTCTTCTTGAAGTAGGCCTCCGAGGTGGTTCCCCGGATGTGGATCCCGACATTGTCGTAGAGCTCCCCCAGGTAGCCAACGGCGCAGCGGGTGCCGGCGAGGGTGTTCATCTGATTGGTTCCCTGCGGATCGACAAAGAGCTGGATGAGGGGAAGCTGCGACGGCGGGGGGGATGCAATCACGCCGCCGACGTACTCGGGGGACCGGGTGGGGTCCTGAAACTCCGGCAGTCGGGACAGATGACCGGCGAGGTCCCGGGCGGTGACGTACCATCGAAGCATCTCCCCGGGGGCGGCCGCCCCGCCCGGGATCACCGCCGTGAAGAGCCCATCCCGGGCCAGGGCATCTCCCCCCCGCCCATCATCCCGCATCGGGAGGGTGACCTCGGCGCCGAACATCACCCGGTAGTGGAGTTCGACCCCGGCCACGAGGCCGAACGTGGGATCGGCCTTCACCTGCACACGCACCGGGTCTCCCGCGCGGAGTTGCTCCGGAGGGGGGGAAAGATGATGCAGCACGGGACCGAGCTCCAGGGTTCCGGAGGTGTTCGGTTTTCCGGGCGATGGGGTGGTGAAGTACCGGGGGGCATCGAGGCTGCTCGTGGCCCGCGAGGCAATCAACCGGGGACGGAGAATGAACTGGGCGTTCGTCGGGCTGGAGCCGAGAGCCTGGATCGCCAGCCAGTTGGTCCCCGCGCGCAACCCCCTCACGGCCTCCAGGCTCATGGGAAACGCCACCGGCCTCAACCCGACCACGGGATCTCGCGAGACGGGGGCTGTGGAATTCCAGGCCAGGGTCCTGGGGAGGTTCTCCCCTGCGCCGGCCACCCCGTTGACATAGGCGATGAACCCGTCGGGATAGAGCATCTCGAGGGTGAGATCCTCCACCTGAGCGGGATCCGGGACCACGAACGGCATCCGGAGGTACAGTGTCGCTGAGTGGGCGAGGAGCTTCGACCGGAGGTCTGTTTTCAGGAGCGTGTGAAAGGTCAGGGGTCCCGGGGTTCGGGCATCATAGCCGAGCGGCGTCGGGCCGGCGGGCCAAAGGCCGTCGAGAAACCCGGGCAAGGTCCATCGATCGAGCCACGCGGGGCCGGTGGGGACTGCGTAGAAGCCAACGTCCCCCTCCTCGATCAGCACCGTGTCGGCGGTGGTTCTCCCGAGGCCGTAGGAGACGTTCTCCACCTGCGGAGGGAACGATGGGAGGAGGGATCCCTCGGCCACCCGGTCGAGCGGATCGTACAAGCCCAGGGCTTCCCCCTGCTGGCTGAGCCTGAAGTTCGTGTGGAGAGGGGCTCCCGGCATCCGCCGATCCTTGCCGCTGGCCCAGACCAGCAGGTAGGCGTTGGGAGGAAGGTTCGTGGCAGGAAAGGCCCATCGCTGGCTGCGGGTCGAGGCGGGTCGATCTGTCAGAGTCCATCCCAGCAGGTTCACCGCCACGGGCCCCGGATTGTGGATCTCCACCCAGTCGGATGTCTCCCCATCCTCATCCGCCAGGACCCGGGTGTTGGCGGCAAGGAACTCCGTGATCTGAAGACGATCCTGCCCCGACGTCGCGGATGGAAACCAAAACCAGGCCACGACGGCGCAGTACAGCATGCCCAAGCGAATGGAAACACGGGGACTCCTCATCCTTAGGGATCGACCTCCTGTCTGACTGACAAGGAGTGTTGCGAAACCTCCGCCTCAGGGCAAGGCGGAAAACGCTGAGCAGGCGGCAGCGGGCGGGGTTGGCGCCGTTGAGAACGTCCTTACGCTTCCGGAGGGTTCACGTCGGCTGCTCGATCCTCTCGCTGCCAAGGCCGACCGAACGGGGAGGTTGGAGCCCCCCCCAAGAGTTCCACGCCGCAAACCCCGGCTTTCTCTCTGCGTCCTCTGCGTTCTCTTGCGGCCACCGAGTCCCCCGCCCTGGCAGCCGGCCGCGCGGCCTATTCCCACTCGATGGTGCCGGGGGG
>DMJJ01000162.1 GCA_003452185.1 Verrucomicrobiales bacterium
GGGGGGCGGGCTCCGCCGGAGCGGGAGGCGTCCCGGGCTTGCAACCCGCGAGGAGAAGGAGGATCGATGCGAGGCTGGCGGCAGCGCGGCGGGGTGCGACGGTTTTCATTCTTCGGCGGAAGCAGACTGAACCCCGGGGAGCTTGTCGAGCACGAGCGCGAGGCGCCGCGGATTCAGGGGGTCGGCGAAGTCGGCCACGCGACCCGGTCCCGCCGCATCGCGGACCCGCTCCAGGGCGGATCGGATGCTGAGGAGATCCTCGCTCCGAAGCGCCACGGGAACAGGAGGGGCCTCCTCCTGGTCGATGCGCATCGCCTTGCGGGCAAACTCCATCAACAGGGGGCACGGCTCGAGGCACGGGATGAGGCTCTTCCCCTCCGGGGCATCGGCCTCGAGCCCGGGGAGGGTCCAGAGTCGTCGGCGGATGCAGAACCGGGCGTCGCAACAGGCACGCCCCACGGCGGCGGCCTGAGCGTCGCTCAGCTTGGCGGTGATCCGGTACATCCCGCTTTGACGCGAGGTGTACTCCCGGTAATGCGTCACGGGAACGGGGTTCAGCGAGGCCGCGTACCAGTCGGCGATCGCCCCCGGGTAGATCTGGTCCACGGCGGATTCCAGGCCGGCGCCGCCCGCCACCCCAGCCCACCAGCCCGAGGCGAGATCGGGGGCGGTCCGAAGCGGCCGAAACGCACCCCCCGGCGCCTCCTGGGCCAGCCGCCTCAACCCATCGGGGTTCACCCGGCGCAGGGTGTCCAACGGCGCCTGGCGGTCCGCAATGTGCCGGATCTCATACCCGCCGGAGGCCGGCAGGATCCAGATCTGCCCAAAGGCGAGCCCCTCCCGGATCGATGCGAGGAAGGCCGTCAGCGCAGGGTTCGTTTGGGAGTCAGGCATGCTGGGTCTTTCAGGGAGTGGGAAGGTTGAGGTCGAGCCAGTATCGGCAGACCGAATCGAGGAGGTCGACAAACCGGCCGTACTCCACCGGTTTGGTCAGGTAGCTATTCGCCCCCAGGGCATAGGCAGCGGCGATGTCCCGGCGCTCCGTGGAGCAGGTCATCACAATGATCGGGATCCTCGGAAGCCCCTGCTCGCCCCGCACCCGCCGGAGCACCTCAAGTCCGTCGACCTGCGGCATCTTGAGGTCAAGGAGCACGAAGGAGGGACACGGGCTGGATCCCCCGGCAAGGCAGGAGCCCTGGAGATAGGAAATCACCTCCGCGCCCGAGGAGAGGGGGACCACCGGGAACCCGGGCCGGCACTTTGCGAGGGCGCGCAGCGCCAGGTCCCGGTCGTCCGGGTTGTCCTCCACCAAGAGTATCGGGCGCTGGCTCATTCGCGTGACGAAACCCTCACTCCTGGATCCAGACCAGGGTGTGCTGCGGCACCCAGTCGAAGAGCGGGATCAGATCCGAGGCCGCCACATGGACGCATCCGAGCGAGGCGGGGTGTCCGAGGGTGCTCTCGTCATGGAACCCGTGGATGTAAATATAGCGGCGCTTGCTGTCGACGTCCCCCCCCTGATTCAACCCGGGCTCCAGACCCTCAAGCCAGAGGATCCGGTGACAGATGCCGCCGTCGGGCATGCCGGCGGAAAGGTTCCCGACCGGCTTGCGGGCCCGGAACACCGTGCCAAGGGGCATCCCCTCGCCGATCTTTTCAGCGATGCGGTGAAGACCGAGCGGCGTGCGGTTGGAGTTCATCACTTGGCCGATGCCAAACCGGGAGGTGGAGATCGGGATGGTCCATCGCGGCTCATGCCTCCGGGTGGCGGCATCCCGCACCAGGCAGTCCATGGTCTGCGAGGCCACGGTGACGATCAGGACGGCATCCGTGGCCGGGGTCCGCGTGCGGCGCAGCGCCGCCGATAGGGGGGATGGAAACCCATCGCCCCGTGGTCGTACTGCTGCTCTTGGCCGCGCCCGCTGCATGGGCGGCAATTGTGTGGGGGATTCACGAAATGGGAAGCAGAAGATGCTCCCAAACAAACAGGCTCCCGGTCCGGGCCTCAGCGGCGCGGCCCGGGCAGGTCGGCCGAGGGGGAATCGGGCCAGTTGCGGGCGAGGTGACGGGCCACCGACTCGAGCACCTTCTCGGAGGGATAGCCTCCATCCTCAAGCAGCTTGCGGGCACGGGCGACACGCTCCGGGTCGACGTCGGGAGCCGACCGATGGGAGAGGAACGGGGTGATGGAGTCCGAGGGAAGCGCCGTCTCGGGAGATTGCGGGCCCTCGACAGGTTTCCGATGTCCGTTCGACCGACTCTCAGGATTTGAGCTCAAGATGCAATTAGGGATGAGAGTGGTTGCTGTTCTCCGAGGGATTCCCTCATCCAAACTAGTTATCGGACGACACCCCCGAACCTCTTGAGGGCTTTCAAGTTGCACGTCCAGCAACGGGACATTTCACCGTCGCAGGGTGCGATAAAACACCGGGCTCACGCCATGATTGGCCCCGTCCGTGACGGTGAGGCTCCCATTCTGAGTCAGCTGGGTCGCGAGGGTGGACCAGGTTTGCAGGTCGGTGGAGAACTGAAACTCGTATGTCACCCCAGGGTTCCCGCTGAGCTGCAGCTCCACCGATCCATCCCCCAGCAAGGCGATTGAGAGGACGTCCGGCTTCTGGCTGATGAGAACCCCGCAGGCGTACACGGTCGTCAGGGTCGATCCGTCGAGACCGCTGACCACGCGCATCACCGGCTGGTCGTCGAAACAGACCGGGATTCGCTCCTCCCACACCACCGAGGGGGAAAGCTGGAGCTCGCAGACCGCGATCGAGACATCCCCCGACGGCATGACACCGCCAGGCGGCAGGGTCACCTTGATGCCGATTCGCCCGGTGGCGACCTCGCTGAGGTCGCTTTCCAGGGTCGACCCCTGCGGCAGGTCGGGACCCGGGAGCACGAGCGGGGAGGAGAGCTTCGTCGGGTCGTAAATCAAGGAACACTGCACGGAATGCTCGGCCCCCTTGGCCGCGATGGCCAGGGTGACCGGGACCACCGTGCCGGGGCTGACGAGCATCGGCTCGACATACACCACGCGACTGCGGCTGGCGGCCACCAGGTTGATGTTCTGGCTGTCGATGCTTCCCAGCGGGTTGGAGATCCGGACCTGGTAGACCCCGCGGTCGGCCTCCGTGATGGCGCGGATCTGGAGGTTGGGGGCGTGGGCTCCGGTGACATTGGCGCCGTCGACCACGGGCTGGCCGCCATGGAACCATTGGTAGGAGAGCGGCGAGGAGCCGGTCGCCGAGACGGTCAACGTGGCGTTGCTCGTGACGAAGGTGGCGATGCTATGGGGCTGCAGCACGATCTGGGGCGCCGCGCTGTAGGCCGGGCCATGCCAGCTGAGACGGATCAGCCCCGTCCCGCCCAGGAGACCGGAGCCAAGCTTCCGGTCGAGGGCCACCCGGTATTGCGTTCCGGCCACGGCCTGGAGCGTCAGCCGGCTGGTCCCTCCCCCTCCCGAATCATCATCGCTCACCACCGGCACGAGGGCATCCACTGTGTCCCCGGTGTAGATCGCCAGGAGCGTGTCGACCGAGCTCCCCACGGTGTCCCAGCTGTAGGTGGCGGTGGCGGGGGCCGTCCAGCAATACCAGAGGGAATTGCCTCCCGGCTGCCCCGCGTGCGAGGGCTCCCCTGGCTCGGAGGTCGCGTGCAGGAGGTTGCCGGTGGCGGAACCCTCCGCGCCGGCAATTGGCTGGCAGGCGTCGAACAGGTCGTTGGCCCCCGGGTTGACGTTTAGGACGACGAGCCCCCCGGGGGCGCCGGCGCCGCTGTTCACCCCATCGACGCTGATGTGGTATTGGGTGCCGGCCACCGCATTGAACGTCACCAGGCTCTGCCGGTTGGGATAGATCGGGTCCCCCCCAATGTCGTCGTTCCAAGCGAGCCGGGTGGCCCCAAGGGTCGAGCCGAGGCTTGTCCCCGTGTAAACATACAACAGGGTGTCGAACGCACTCCCCTCGGTGCTGAGGGTGGCAGGCCCGCTCACGCTCGGGGTCCAGGTGTACCAGATCGACTGCGAGACCAGGTAGGGGATCTGACGCGGCTCCCCCGTCTGCTTGGTGGCGCAGGTGTTGTCCCCCGTGACGCTGAGGATGTCGCCAGGAAGGGGCTCGGCCGCGAGGAAGTCATCGTTGGCAGGCCGGCCTGCGCAGGGATCCGCCAGCGTGAACGGGACACGGACCAGGTTGTTGTCATCGTTGCTCTCAGGAATTTGGTGGAGCGGGTCGATCTCGATCTCCAGCTGATAGTCGCCGGCGGGCAACCCGGTGATGTCGACGTACTGACACGGAAGGTCGGCGTTGTAGATGTCGGAGAACCCGGCCTGGATCCCCTGGTCGTCGCACGTGTACCGACGGACGGCGTTCGGTGCGCCGGCCACGTTGAAGACATCCTCGAGGCAAAACCCGAACTTGTTCCCGAGCCGGACCAGGTCGTTGCTGATCGTGAGCACCCGGTAGGTGGCCAGCGCTTCGAAGTGATAGTGGTTGTGGCACGGGGCGTATTGGAACATCGGGCTGTTGGCGGGGGACCCGAACACGAGGTCCTCGCTCCCGAGGTTGAGGGTATGCATGTCGAACCGGAGCAGCCGTCGCTTCCCCGCCACCGTGCATCGCTCCTCCACCTCACAATCGTTGGACGGGAAGTTCTGGTCGACCACCTTGATGTTAACGAGATTGGCGGCGCAGGTGAGGTCCGGGCCCCCGCCGATCCGGAACGTCTGCCGCCACCGGAGGTTGAAGGTGCCGGACGCCCCATCGATGCCGTCCACGGCGATCCGGTACACAACCCCGGGGACGAGGGTGATGTTGACGGAGCTGCTCTGGGCGCTCGCGATGGGGGTGAGGGTGTCGATCGAGCTGCCGGTGTACACGGCGAGGAGGTAGCCGAAGGTGGCGTCCGAGAGGCTCAGGTCGAAGGTCCCGCCCGAGCTGCAATGCCAGAGGTACCAGACCGACTTGCCCCCGGCGTTGCCGGCATGGTCCGGCTCCCCGGGGTCTTTGGTCGCGCCGAGGGTGCTCCCCGCGATGGTCCCGACGGCTCCGGTCACCAGCTTTGCAGCCGAGAACCCGTCGTTGGTCGGCACCGCGGCACCGGCCCAGCAAGGCCAGAAGGCCAGCAGCAGGAGGAGTTGAGAGGCCCGCCGCCAGACGCACCTGGCGGTGGGACGGACCCTCGACGGGAAACCATGCAAAAACTTCATGAACAAACTATTGCAAACAAATCGAGCCCCACCCCTACAGACAGGTCGGAACAAATCCCATCACGCATGATCGACTTTTTTCGGCCACCCGAGAGATCCCGGTCAAGGTAGGAGCCTTGGGGGGGTAAATCAAGGGACCGGGAGGGTCTTTTCAGTCCCCGCATGTTGCCCTCCCCCCGGCAACCGGGGGAAGGGGAAGGGTGGGGGCAAAAACAAGAGTGGCCAACCTCCATGGGTGGGAGTAGAAGGCGTTGTCATCGTTGACCCTATAGACCCATGAGCGCTTCTCACCACCCCCTCTCCTTGGCGGACCGGCTCCCCCCCCCGCGCCCCCTCACGCTTGCCGCCGCCCTTGTTTGGCTTCTGGCCGCGTCCGGGTGCTCGATCAAGAAAATGGCGGTCAACAAGCTCGGGGATGCCTTGGCGTCCGGGGGATCGACCTTTTCCAGCGATGAGGATCCGGACCTGATCCGGGATGCCGCCCCGTTCAGCCTGAAAACCATGGAGGTGCTCCTCTCGGAGTCTCCCGACCACGTGGGGCTGCGGACGGCGGCGGCGGCCGGGTTTATCCAGTATGCCTTTGCCTTCGTCCAGCAGTCCGCCGATGAGCGGGAGGCCTCGGACTACACCGCCAGCGAAGCCCTGCGCCAACGGGCCCGCCGCCTCTACCTCCGGGGGCGCAACCACGGGTTGCGGGGGCTGGAGGCCCGGTATCCCGGGTTTGAAAAACGGCTGCGAGCCGACGCGAAGGGGGCCACCGCTCCCCTCGGGAAGAAGGATGTCCCCCTGCTCTTCTGGACCGCCGCGGGGTGGGCGGCGGCCGTTGCGCAATCGAAGGATCAGCCCGACCTCATCGCGGAGCTCCCTCTGGTCGAAGCCCTCGTCGACCGCGCCCTGACGTTGGATGGGGACTGGAACGGGGGGGCGATCCATGGATTCCTCATCACCTACGAGATGATCCGGCCCGGCAACACGACGGAGGCGCCGGCCCGCGCGCGACAGCATTATGAGAGGGCCCTCGCCCTGGCCGGCGGGAACCTCGCAGGCCCTCATGTCTCCCTGGCGGAGTCGGTCGCGGTTGCGGAGAACGACCGGGCCCGCTACGAGTCGCTCCTGCAGGCGGCGCTCAAGGTCAACGTCGACGCGCGACCCGAGTGGCGGCTCGAAAACCTGATCATGCAACGCCGGGCCCGGTGGCTCCTCAGCCGGATCGACGACGTGTTCCTCCCCCCGGCGAAGCCGGCGAAGTAGGTGGAAACCCGACCGCTGATCGTGCAGGAGGCCGCTCCGGAGGACATCCCGACACTCCGAGGGCTGGCGGAAAAAACCTGGTGGAGCCATTACCCGGGAATTCTCTCTCACGACCAGATCGTCTACATGCTGCGGCGGATGTATGACCCCGCACGCCTCCGGGAGGAGATGGAGACCGGGCTCAGCACCTACTTCCTCGCACGCCTTGGAACCCTGCCCGTCGGCTTCGCCGCCGTCGGGCCCACCCCACTTCCCGAGGAGTTCAAGCTCCACAAGCTGTACGTCCACCCCGGCGCACAGCGTCGGGGGATCGGCCGCCAACTGCTCCACGTGGTGGAATCGATGGCCCGCGCCGAAGGGGCCAGGCGGCTGATCCTCTGCGTCAACCGGGGGAACGCCGGCGCTCTGGCGGCTTACGCACGCTACGGGTTCATCCGCAGGGAAGAAGTGAACGTCGACATCGGCGGAGGGTTCCGGATGGAGGACTACGTGATGGTGCGCGAGATCGGATCGCAGCCGATAGAATCAGGGGAATAATCTTCCCGTTGCGGTTTCTTGAAAGAACCGGATGTTAGGCACGTAGTATAGGTGGAAGCGGGGCTGAACCCCCTTCTGCAGGCCTCGGGGCCCGGGGTTCCACGGAATGGAACTGGAGGCCGTGAGGTTTGAAAATCTACTGTCTGCCCGTGTGGGCAGATCGCGGGTCTTGGTGGAAATCTCTGTGTGTGCACCAAGACCCGCGTTTTTCTGTACGGATCGCGCGAGCGGGGGGATCCGCGAGGCGACCCTATTCCGCGGAGAGCCCGTCGAGCCAGACCGTGAAGGGGTCCCCTCCCCAGGAATCGAGCGCGATTCCCACCCCGGTGACGTGCGCCAGGTCGACCTGGCCGCTCGCGGTCCGCGACCACGCGACATCCCCTGCGATGGGCACCTCGACCGGCATCCAAGTCCAGCGGGCCTCGCTGAAGGGAAGCTGTCCAAACAGATTCCCCTCCTTGGCCGGAGCGAGTCGCACGCTCCCGCCACGAGTATACAGCCAGAGGACGGGGGCGGCGTTTTGGAAACCGGGCAGGTTTGGATTCGTGGCACGGATCCAGAATCGGAGCCGTGTCTTGCGCGAGAGATCAAAGTCACCCTTCCGCCCGGCGGGGTAGATCGCCGTGGCGTACATGCCGGGATAGGGATCAGGCCGAAAGCGGATGGAGCTCCGGCCCACCACCGCATCCGGGTCGTCCGCAAAAGACATCCGACCGCGGCCATCCCCATTCCCCTCGAGCTCGAAGCCCCAGCGGGCGGCCTCGCCCTCGGTGCCGAGCTCCTCCGCCACGGGGGCCGTGACCACCAGGTCGCGCCATGCCAGATCGGCCAGCACCCCATCCTCGACGATGAGCCCAAGCCGGTAGAATCCGGGACGCGTGAACGTCTGCTCGAAGGTGGGAAAGGCCGACTCCACCTCCCCGACACTCCATTGGAACCGGAGGGGACGACCGCTCGGGGAGGTGCTGGCCGAGGCGTCCCATCGAACAGGAACCCCCACCACGGCCCGCGCCGGGCCGCTCAGGAGGGCGCGGGGGGCAGGGCCGGGGGCGGCCTCGGCCGTGGCCTGCATCACGCGGGTGGTCTCGACGAGGAGGTCGGGCTCCCGGTTCCCGGAGGACCGGTTGCCCGAGAGCCAGATCCAATCCCCCCATCGCCCCCAGATCCCCCACCGGTTCCCTTCGAGCCGGTTTTGCTGCACCACCCAGTGGTGGGTCCGCCACGAGGCCCCCCGGGAACCGGCATCGCCCCGGAAAACGATCCCGCCCCCATTGTTGTCGTGGCACCAGTTGCCGCTGAGGATCGTGTGGCTCGAGCTCCCGCTGACCAGGACGATCCCCCCATGCCCGAATCCCGGCTCCGGGGCATTGTGGTTCCCGTTGGTCAGCCCGTTGAAGGCAGCCTCGTTCCCGATGAGCACGGTTTGGTCGCTCCCCCCGAGCCAGAACCCGTAGCTCCCATGGTTCGCCTTGTTGCGAAGGTACGTGTTGCCCGGGCTCCATGACTCGATGCAGTTGTTGTTGGCGTAGGAGGTGTCGTTTTCCACGAACGTGTTGCCACGCGA
Source organism: Verrucomicrobiales bacterium (assembly GCA_003452185.1). Taxonomy (GTDB): domain Bacteria; phylum Verrucomicrobiota; class Verrucomicrobiia; order Limisphaerales; family UBA11320; genus UBA11320. Next base: position 8,559 of record DMJJ01000162.1, read on the forward strand.
CACCCACCCGTTGAGCACGCGGATGAAGATCCCGTCCCCCCCCTGGGTGATGTCGTTCCGGAACCAGTAGTTGTCATCGGACCCGCTCTCGATCAGCACGGAGGTTGAATCCCGCGCATGCACCTCGCCCGCCGCGCGGTCGATCCGGATCCCGTAGGAGAGGTTGTTCCGGAGGAACCGGTTCCGGGAGGCATGCCAGAGCTTTGCGCAGGTGTTGGAGCAGTGGGAGAAGTCATTCCCGTCCACCAGCATCTCGTCGGTGTCGACGAGATGCAGGGCGTCCCAGACCCGGTTGGCCTTGGAGCCGAGGATCACCCCCTGGCGGCAGCGCTCCAGGAGGATCCCGCCGCGCGGGGGAAGCTCCCCCCAGCCGTGGGCCGGGTTATGGTAGTTGTCGGAGAAGTCGCAGGCCTCAAGCCGGAGCCCGGTGCAA
>DMJJ01000545.1:0-228 GCA_003452185.1 Verrucomicrobiales bacterium
CCCCGTGCCGCGATGATGATCCAGGGGGAGGAGGATCGGATTTTCCCCATCAGCGGCGCGCGTCGGGCGGGGGCCGGGGTTGAGCGGATCTACCAGCTGGCAGGGCACCCGGGGCGCGCCCGGTTTGTTTCCCTCCCCGGGCTCCCGCACGCCTACTCGCGTCCGTTCCGGGAGAGCATGTACGGCTGGATGAGACTCCAGTTGCAGGGGCGGGGGCGGGGCGAGCCG
>DMJJ01000545.1:467-5885 GCA_003452185.1 Verrucomicrobiales bacterium
CGCGCCCGTTCGGGGAGAGCATGTAGGGGGGGATGAGCCCCCCCCTGCGGGGGGGGGGGGGGGGCGAGCCGATTCCGGAAGGGGTGATCGAGACACTGCCCGAGAATGACCCGCGGCTTCTCTGCGACCCGGAGCGCCGTTTCATGCCGGGGGTGCCGACCGTGGTCGATCTGGCGCGCCGCGCCGCTCTGCAGCATCTGACCAGGCTTCCGGACCTCCCGTCCGCTGCGTCCCGCGAGTCGCTCCTGAGGTGGGCCCGGGATCGGGTGGCCGCTCCCGAAGGCCGTCCGCACTTCCTCTCACCCCGTGTGCACGGCACCCTGGGGGCGACGGAGGGGGCGGCGGAGAAGATCTCCTTCAACACCGAGGACGGGGAGCGGCTTCCGGGGCTCCTCTGGCATCCCGCCGGCGAGGCGAAGGGAAACGGGCAAACCCTCCTGATCGCGGATGACCGGGGCAAGGGGGAGGTGGCGATCTCGGGGCTGGTCCAGCCGTTGCGCGCCGCGGGGTATGCCATTCTGGCGGTTGATCTCCGGGGCCGCGGCGAGACCCTCGGGCGGTATGGTCCGGGCTACGACACCAACTTCCGGCTCGTGGCGAACCAGGTGCTCGCCGGCGACCCGCTGGCCGGGCGACGCGCCTTCGACCTGGCCCGCACCCTGGACTACCTGGCATCGCGTCCAGACGTGGGGTCGAATCGCGTGACCCTCGTGGGACTCGGGGCCGATGCCCTCCCAGCCGTGCTCGCCGCGGCGACCGATCCGCGCGTTCACCGGCTCGTCATCGCCCGCTACCTCCACAGCTTCCTCTCCCAGATGCGTGCCCGCACGTCCCCCCCTCGAGAGCGGCTTGGGGAGGCTTGGAACGATCCCCAGCTTCAAGGGGGCGTGAGAACCCCCGAATATGATGTCGATTTTGGTGCGGTGATCCCCTCCGTCCTCGCTGTGGCAGACCTGCCTGAGCTGCTCACCCTGGTGGCTCCCCGTCCGGTGCTGTTCTGCGATGCGCGCGATACGGCGGCCCCGGATGCCGGGGTGCTGCTCTCCCGGTTTCGGGCGATTCACGAGGGGTCGTCCCTACAGACCCTCCGCTACCTTCCCGCGCACCCGCTCGACAGCACCCTGCTTCTGGAGTGGCTCCAGGAAGGCGGTTCCCGCTGACGGTTACTTCCGGACGATGCGGTAGAAGGCACACGGCAGGGTCGGGCCCTGGGCATCTGTCCAGCTCGTCACCGGACCCACCATCTGCACATGCCCCACGGAGCGCCACCCCTGAAGATCCAGGCTGCGGTAGACCTCGTACGTCTCCCCATCCTGGGCGTTGACGGTGACCCGGATGCTGCCGCCGCGACGGCGAATCACGGAAAAGCGGGGAGGCTCGGCCTTCACATCCATCTCCCAGGTCAGGTGGAACTGGCCTGAGCTGTCATTCACCCCATCCACGGCAAGGTCATAGGCTTGTCCGCCCGCCACCGGGAAGCTGTAGCGGTATCCGGCGGGTTCCCCCTCGGCCCGGTCGGTCTGCGGGATCACCGGAGTGAGGGACTCCAGGGCGTCGCCGGTGTAAATGCTGAGCAGCGGATCAAACTCCGCGCTCACCACCTGGAAGGTCACGTTGCCGCTGACCGGCGCCACCCACCGGTACCAGACCGAGTGGCCATCGATCGACCCACCGTGACCCGGTTCGCCAGCCTCCCTGTCGGTCCAAAGGGTGCTTGCGTAGCGCTCTCCAGTGACTCCGGCAAGCCGTTCGGAGTGGTCAAAGGCATTATTGCCGGCGGGGTTGAGGCTCAATACGAGGGTTCCGGCAGTTGCTCCATCCCCCTGGTTCAGCCCGTCCACCACAAACCAGTAGGTGGTTCCCAGAACGGCCTGGAAATGGAGGTAGCTTGCCTGGTCAAATTCCTGGAGATCGTCGCTGGTGGCGATCGAGGGTCCGTTGACGCCGGTCACCGCGGCCCCCTGGACCTCCAGGACGGTGTCGAAGGAGCTCTTCTCCGTGGAAAGAATCACGTCCCCCGTGTAGGGGGCGGTCCACTTGAACCAGACCGAGCGGCTGGCGGGCGAGCCCAGGTAATGGCGCCGTTCACCCGGTTCGGCCGTGGCGCACTCCGTCTGCACGGTCACGGTCGCCACCACCCCCTCGATCACCATCGCATTGGTGCGGTTGTCGTTGGGGGGGGGAGCGGTGCAGAGCGGCGGAACGGCGACCGGGAAGCTGACGGTGTTGTTATCCTCATTGCTCTCCGGGACCCGGTTCCAAGGGTCCACGGTGATCGTGACGGTGTAGTCTCCCGGGGCGATATCGGTGATGTCGATGAACTGGCAGGACCAGAAGGATTGCACCTTCTGGGTCCAGCCTCCCCGGAGACCCTGTCGATCGAAGTTGAATCGCTTGATCTCCGAGGCCTGAGGGTTCCACCTCCGGGTGCCGGAGAAGCTGGGGATCATGGGAGGCTCGATGGCGGCCACGAGCTTGGAGTTGGTGTCAAACATCTCCATGCGCCAGAATCCGATGAACCGATACCACATCTCAGCCGTCGAGTAGGCGTGCCATGGGGAAAGGTAGTCCTCTCCCAATACGAGGTCCTCCTTGCCGCGGTTCTGGACGTCGAAGTCGACCGCCAGCATCCGCCTCACCCCGACCTTGGCGCACCCATCGGCGACTTCAGCCTCATTCGCCACCTTGAATTCCCGGATCTGGACCTGCGGGCGGAGGCTTTCAGGCGGGATGTAAAGGTCGATGTCGCTGTCGGCTGGGACCGCCTGTTGCCAGGCCAGAGTGAAGTCCGCAGGAGTCGTCCGGGGCGAGATCACCCCGATGACGTAGGTTGTGGAGAGCGCGGTGGGGAAGGTGACGGTTTGTGCCGGGGTGACGCCCGGCTCCGGGACGATGCCCCCGATGCTGAGGGGGAAACCACGTTGCTCATACACCACCAGACGAGTGTCGGCCGGGGCTCCCTGGAGAGTGAGCGTGAGTGGCCCCCGGGCAAATGCCTGGTATTGATACCAGACGGAGACTGGGTCCGTGAGATCGGAGGGATGAGGTTCGCCCGGTTCCGCAGTCGCCTCGCGTGTCGAGCCCGCGACCTGGCCCAGCTTGCCGGCGATGCCCAACGCCTGACGAACGGAGTCGTTGGAGGGCGCGGCAAAACCAACCCCCAGCGAGGCGATCGCAGCGGCGAGTCTGACGAAGAATACCCTGATCACAGAGTCCTTCCGGAGCGGGTATCGGTCATGGGAAACGACAGGATACGACATGGGACGAACGCATTCGATTGAATGCCGTTAATGACGCTGCTTTGGAGGGCGGAAGTCAATGTCGAAAGCGGCCGGGGAGGGGGAAAATCCCCTCCTCCCGGCCGGTCTCGAACGGCGTCGCGTGGCGGCCTGTCAGGCCCCGCCGCCGGAGTAGCTGGCGAGGAACGGGTTGCTGCCAGCGGCCTTACGCACGCCCCGGCCGGGGTTGGCCGAGAGATGTTCGCAGATCTTGAAGATCGACTCGAGGTCGTCCGCCCCGATCGCCGCGCCCAGCTGCTCCACGGTGAAGGAGCGGGCCGGGTTTGCTCGGAGGGTGGATTGGATCTTCCCCTGGAGGGCGATGACGGCCCCGGCGGCCTTCTTCCCCGCTTCCACGCCCGGCTGGTGGTAGGCGTTGATGTTGACCAGCGAGGCGTAGAGCCCGACTGCCCGCTCGAACAGGGCGATGAGCACCCCGACGGCGAACGGGGAGACTTCGCGCACCGTGAGGGTGATCGATTCGCGGCCCTTTTCGTGCAGGGCCTGGCGGGTGCCGAGGTAGAAGCCGGAGAGAAAATCACCGCTGGTCACCCCGGGCTCGACCTCGATGGAGGTGCCGGGACGATCCCGGAGCACCTCGATGAAGGTGACAAAGAAGTTGTGGAGCCCCTCCCGCAGCTGCTGCACGTAGGCGTGCTGGTCGGTGGATCCCTTGTTGCCGTAGACGGCGATCCCCTGGTTGACCACGTGGCCCGCGAGGTCGAGCTCCTTCCCCAGGGACTCCATGATGAGCTGCTGGAGATACTTGCTGAAGAGCTCCAGGCGGTCTTTGTACGGAAGCACCACCATGTCCCTGGCGCCCCGCCCGCCTCCCGCGTGGTGCCACATGAGGGCGAGGAGGGCGGCCGGGTTGGAGCGGATCTCGGGCAGGCGTGTCAGGGCGTCGCAGGCGCGGGCGCCGGCCAGCATCCGGTCGATGTCGATCCCCTGCAAGGCAGCCGGGAGCAGCCCCACGGCGGAGAGCTCGCTGGTGCGTCCCCCGACCCAGTCCCACATCGGGAACCGGCGGATCCATTGCTGGCGGGTTGCATGCTGGTCGAGTTCGCTTCCGGCGCCCGTGACGGCCACCGCGTGCTGGGCGAACCGAAGGCCGGCCTTTTCCCAGGCCGACTGCGCCTCGAGCATGCCGTTTCGCGTTTCCTTGGTGCCGCCCGACTTTGAGATCACGACGCAAAGGGTTCTCCCGAGGTCGGCCCGGATGGAGGAGAGGACCTTGTCGATGCCGTCGGGGTCGGTGTTGTCGAAGAACGAGACCAGCAGCCGGTCGGAGGCCGGCTGCCCGAGGGCGTTGGCCACGAACTGGGGGCCGAGCGCCGACCCGCCGATGCCGATCACGAGCACACGGGCGAACGGGCCTGTCGCCCCCTGGAGCCTCCCCTCGTGAACCTCGCGGGCGAAGGCCTTGACGGAGGCGACGGTTTCCTCGATTTCACGGCGGAGCTCGGGAGCGGGGGCGAGCTCTGGAGCGCGAAGCCAGTAATGGCCCACCATGCGCTTCTCATCGGGGTTCGCGATGGACCCGGCTTCCAGGGCTGCCATCGAGGCGAAGGCACGCTGCATGGGAGCCGCCATCGACTGGAAGAAGCCGGCAGGGAAGGCCATGCGGCTGACATCGATTGCCAGCTCGATGGTTGGAAACTCGGTGTAGGCCGACTGGAACCGCTCCCAGTTCGTCGATCCCGCGGAGGATGTCGTCATGAGGGCGGAGTGTAGGAGGGACGGCGCGGAGCGCAAACCCGATTTCGCCTCTCCCCCGGCGGCCCCGACGGGGGGAGGCGCGTTGGAGCGGGGGGGGCTACTTCTTCTTGAAGAGGTTCAGCGGGTTGAACCCCGCCGGCTTGTTCGTGGAGGTTCCAGGGGCGTTGGTGGAGGTGGCGGGTTTCTGTCCTGAGAAGAGCCCGCCGAGTGTCTTTCCGAGGTTCCCAACCGCCTCGCCCGCCCCGGTCACCACCCCGACCGTCCGGTTGCCGAGAAGCCCGGCCGTGGCCTTGGCCGTGAGAAGCAGGATCTGCGGCCGGTCGGTGCGGGTTTCCACATGGGCCAGCGTGCCGACGATCTCGGCCACGGGGGGGAGCTTTAAGTACTCGGCATCGGGCGGGGTGTCGGCTGCCATGAGGCC
>DMJJ01000120.1 GCA_003452185.1 Verrucomicrobiales bacterium
AGCCCCGCCATCGGGAGCCCGCTGGAGGGAGAGTCACCTGATGGCGGGGCTCGAAGCCGCGGACGGGTCCCGGGGAACGGGAGTGGCCGCCGGTCCGGCTCCGGACCGGGTCAGGCTGCCATCGGGTACCGGAGAGGGCAAGAGCCAAGGGCAGGCCGGCGAGGGTCGCCGCTCCGATGATCACCGCCGCCAGGGCCAGCTCCCTTGTCCCACCCGAGGGGGCACCGGGCGGGACGCCCGTACCTTCGAACGCCCGGATGGCCCCGGCGGGCAGGTCGTGTTCATTCCCGTCGTGGTAGGTGCCGCCGAGCCTCATCGCCAGCTGGCGCAGGGTGGATGACTCCTGACGCGACTGATGCCCGTCGATGAAGCGTCCTCCGCGCGGATCCCCCACCCCGACGACCCAGACTCCATCGACCGACCTGGGGAGGGCCGGGATGCCGGTGTCCGGGACCGTGTCGCCGTCCGTCACCACAAGCAGGGTGGTGCTGGCCTCCTTCCACGCCCGGGCCTGGAGGGCCGCTTCGCGAAGACCGTCGAACAGGCGGGTTTTTCCGGGATCAAACGCCGCATCGAGTGGAAGGTCGTGGAGGATGTTGCGGACGATCTCCAGGTCGCGTGTGTCGATCACCACCGGTTTGGCACCGTTGTAGAGCGCCACCACGCTGATCCGCACCCGCCCCAGCGGGAGGCGCTCCAGGGCGGGGAGGAGGAGTTGGGCGGCGCGGTGCATCCGGGTTTGTCCCCCCTCGGGCCCGGCGTCCGCGAGCTGCATGCTGGGGGAGACATCCAGCAGCAGCAGGAGATGGCGGGCCTGCGGGTCGGGCGCCCCCGGCCCTTGCCCGGGGGGGATCCCAGGGAGCATCGCCAGCTGGAGAAATCCCCAGGAGGCCGCCCCCATCGCCAGGGCCCGGAGGAGGGGCACCCCGCGAGTCCAGGCTCTTGCGCCCCCCGCCGGGCCGAAGGCGAGCGGGGCGAGCCTCCGGCACCGCCGCGCGTGGAGCCCCTCGGCCAGCAGTGAGGCCGCCATCAGGGCTGCGGGGAGGAGTGCGGGGAGACCGAGGTTCATCGGGGTTACCAGGGTGTAAAGCGAAGGCCAAAGGCGGCCGCACCCTGCAGACCGAGCAGGAGCAGTCCCGCGAGGGCGAGCGGCTTGAAGTGGTCGACCCGGACGGGGATCGCGGGCTGGAGCTTTGCCGGTTGCATGGCGTCAATCCGGCGAAACACCTCCCGGAGCGAGGCCGGGTCCCCCGCGGCGAACGCCTCCCCCCCGGTGAGCGAAGCGATCTCAAGCGCCTCGGCCTGCGGGGCTCCCTCGGCCACATGGATGTAATAGAGAGTGATCCGATCCTGGGCGAGCTCGCCGCCAATCTGCGCCGCCACCCCGCCAAACAGGTCGGCGCTCTCCCCGTCGGAAATCAGGATCACCATCCGGTCCCCGCCGGAGCGTGTGAGCAGCACCTTGCGGACCTCCCGAAGCGCTTTCCCGATCTGGGTTCCCCCCATGTAGCGCGGCATCCGGTCGGGCTTGAGGAAAGGGGCCGAGAGGCGGAGGGCGGAGAGGTCGGTGGTGAGGGGGATCCAATGAAGGACCTCGTTGCCGAAGAGGGTCAACCCGAATGCGTCCCCGGTGCGGAAGGTGCTGAAGTCGATGATCGCCTGCACGGCCTTGTCCGCCCGCGTCCCGTCGCCAAACGGGCTCATCATGCTCCCCGAGACGTCGAGGCAGAACTGGATGTTCTTCAGGGTGCGGGTCGCTCCCGGAATCGTGGATCGCTGCGGGCCGGCTGCGATCAGGATGGCCGTGCCGAGCAGGAGTGCGGGAAGCAGGGATGCGGCCAGCACGGCGCGGCGCAGGCGGTGGCCCAGGGGCGGGGCCCCGTGGTCAAACGGGAGCCGCACGGCGTGGCCGGGTCGCGTCCACTCCCAGGCCCCCAGAAGCAGGGGAAGCACCAGCAGCCACAAACACCAGGGGTGGGCGAAACTCATGGAGGCGGGATGGGTAAGGCTCCATGCGGCGGGCCGTGGAGCGTGGCCTTCAGCCGGGCCGCGAGCTCCGGGGGGAGGCTCCCCTCGGGGTGGTGGAGCCAGGCCTCCAGGGCCTTGATGGCGGGGCCGACGCCGGGATCGTGATGGAGCCGGCCCAGGGTCTCCGAGGGATCCCCTCCGGCGATCCCGAGCCGTTGTTGCCAGCGGGAGAGGAGCAGCCGTTCGAGACGGGCGGCCTCGGACGGAGCCAGGCGGTTCTCGGCGAGGGCCTCGACCAGGATCTCAAGCGGATCCTCCGGTGGGGAGGGGGGCGCCTCCGGGGCTCCGGGGCCGGGGGATCGGTCTCCCCTCGGGCGAAGGATCCAGGCCAGTCCAAGGAACCAGGCTCCGAGGGCCGCGATCACCCCCAGGCGGTAGCCTCCAATGCGGGCCCGGGGCTCGGGAGGGTCTTGAAGCAGGAGACCGTTGTTTCCGGGGAGGAGTCTTCCCGTGATCCGGACGGGAATCGGAGTGAGCGCGGGGTGTGGAGAGGAGCCGTCGGCGGGGCGAAGGAACTGGCTGAGGTCGTAGGTGCCCGTCTCGAGCCCGACGTAGCGCAGATCGTAGCGGCGCAGGTCCCCGAGAGGCCGGCTCTCCGCCACCCTGAGTTGCAGGGGGCGATGGGGGTCCCAGGCCGCCGGCTCGAGTTGGGGGCCGGGCAGGGTGACCTCCAGCCGGGCCTCCATTCCGATCGGGCTCTCGGGCGGGGAGGATTGACGGGGGGGGGAGGCGACGACGGCGGGGGTTGCCGCCACGAGCAGCAGGCAGAGAAGGGGCGGTCGGGGGATCCAATCGCCCGGCTGCCGCCTGGGATCCCTCATCGCGACCC
>DMJJ01000419.1 GCA_003452185.1 Verrucomicrobiales bacterium
GCAAGGATTTCGGCATACTTTGCATCCATGAGGGAGAAGATCGGGCTGCCGGCCGCCATCGGGCCCTCGATGATCTCCTTGAAGGCACGAATGTACATCCGCCGGAACTCGGGCGTCTGGTAGATCCGGAGCATGGCGCTATCCGAGCTGTTGTACTGGTAAAGATCATCGCCGGTGGGACCGTCCGACCCGCTGTTTCCGAGGACAATGTTGAAGTCCCAGGTCATGAGGGTCCACTTGCCGTTCGTCGGCTTGTAGCCGTACATGTTCTGGGAATTCCGGTTGCCGAAGCTGTCCCAGTTCCCGACGGAGTGCTGGACGGCGAAGGTGCGCATCCATTGCTCCATGTTGGCGAAGTGCTTCATGTTGGCGACGTAGTCCCCGCCGGGAGGGGTGTTGGCCGCGTCGGTTAGATCCCACACGTTGGTGTAGTCGTTGGCCGTGCCGTTGGCGGCGCGGGTAAGGAAGTTATAGCGGTATCGGGCGAGCTTCTTCACATCGCCGCGGGTTCCGGTGTAGAAGTTCATCAGGGAGCACCAGGCGACGTTGTCGAACCCGGCCGCCGTGCCGGCAGTCACGGCCACGTCATCAAACTCGAACCAGGGTTGGAGCTTGTAGAGGTTCCCGTTGCTGTCGTTCGGCCACCGCTCCGATACCACGTCGCTTCCCGGTGTCTGGGAGTCCTCCATGAAGGTCTGCTTCCGGTTGCCGTTGAAATAGAACGCCACAAACCGGCGGTAGTTCCAGGGGAGCCCCATCTGGCGCATCATCCAGTAGCTGGTCTGCTCCCGTTGAAGCGAGGTGTCGTCAAAGGGGCCGTTGCCCGGGGCATGGATCTTGTTGAAGTTCTCGGTGCCGAGAAGGATGTCGTCCAGGGGGAACTCCAGCGAATAATGACAGGGGTCGGTCACAGGGGAGCCGAATCCCTGGTGGTAGGGGCTGCCGGCGTATTTGCCCGAAATGCCGTAGATGGCCCGAAAGTTCCCGTAGACGAAGGTTCCCTCGACCCGCTCGTTGCTGAGGGAGGGGCGGTTGATCCAGGTCTTCACGTTGTTGGCGGTCATCAGGAAGTGGTAGGTGGCGTAGCCGCTTGCGGGGGTCGGTTCCCCGAACCGGACCAGGCATTCCCGCACCGGTGCATCCTCGGGGAGTCGCGAGGTGAGGGGCGGGGTCCCCTTGTCCGTTGCCTCGATGTAGAAGGCGGCCAGGGTGCCGGCGGGTTGCCCCGGCAGGTAGGCGCTGTAGAGCCCATCCCCCGCGACGAGGTCGGCCCCGAGGCCATCATCCTTCATCGGCACCGTGGTGACGCCGGTGGCCGGGTCGAGGCGGTAAACCAGGGTCAGCGACTGGAGGCCGTCGGGGTCCTGGGCCCGCGCCGTGACGACCACCGGTTGGCCGGCGGCCGGGAGGACGGGGCTGTGGTGGACGTCGGAGATGGCAGGCGCGGCGTTGCGCTGGGCCTGGCTGTTGGGCTGGCCCGGGGTGCCGAGGTTGGTTGGGACCTGCATGGCCCCGGCGAGTTCGAACCCATTTCCCTTCAGGCGGAGCACGGTCTCCGGCCACCCGCGCAACCAGCGGACCTTGGCGCGGATGGTGCAGGTGGCGCCGGGATTCAGGGAGGTCGTGAGGGCCACGCGAACCCGGTTGGCCCCGGTGTCGCCACGGGCGGAGGCCCTGACATGAAGCGATTGGCTGCTCTGGAACCCTTCCGTGGTTTCCAGGGTCGTGGCGATGTGGTCCCCCTGCGGGGTCCAGGCCCCGAGGCCCGACTCGAAGTCGGGGTTGGGAACCCTGTTGACGTTGGCGCTCGGGGTGGTCAGCACCTCGACGTTGTCGAGAAGGTACTCCCCGGCCCCCAGGAGTGTGACCTCAAGGCGGTTGATGGGGCTGCCCCCCTGCGGGGCGCTGTTGTCGATGATCCCCGTGGCCTCGATCGGGGTCCACGGCGCCTTGTGCGTGTCGTCGCTGTCCCCCCAGTTGTACGCGAGCCGGTGGTTGGCGCGGGGATCCTTCAGCTCCAGGCTGCTTCCCCCGCCGTTGGCCCATTCGCCCCAACGGCCGCCGGTTCCAAACGTCACTTCATCGACGACCGGGTAGATGGTGTTGGTCACCAACCCTCCGGTCGGGAGCTGGGTGATGTGGGGGACCGGCATCGCGAGGGCAACGCGGCCCCCGTCACTGGTGGGCTTGCCGGAGTAGTTCCCCAGGGTGTTGGCCGGTGTGAGGGAGCCGGGGTAACGGGCCATGAGATTCGTGCGGTCGCGGGCAACGACGAGGTATCCCCCGGGGGCCAGGAGGGTGCCGGCCGGGAACTTGTAGCTGATGCCGGAGGTGAACTTCCACCCTCCGAGGTCGACCGACTGGGAGCCCTGGTTGAAAAGCTCCACAAACCCATCGGCGTCGTTTCCAGAGATCGGCTTGTAGAGGAGCTCGTTGATCACGATGTCGTTCATCAGGATGGGGCCGTTGGCCTTCCCGGCGGAGGTGCGGGCCAGGGGGTAGAGCTGGTCCGAGCCGTCCGGAAAGCGCCCGGTCGAGATTCCGGCCCGCTGTGCCTCGAAGCGGATGGCATCGATGACCCGGGTGTTCGCCGGGTTGACGAGATAGATCGTTTCCCCGGCGGCCGTGAGGCTGAAATGGAGATCCGCCTCGGTGAACGCAATGAACCCGCCCGGCGACAGGGTTGTGCCGTCGGGAATCCGGAACTTGTTCGTGGATCCCGAGTCGGAGAGCCAGGCCCCGGAGAGGTCGACCGTGCGTCGCGTGTGATTGTAGAGCTCGATGAAGTCAACATCCGGCGGGGTGCTGCTGGCGAGGAACTCGTTGATCAGGACACCGCGGAGGGGTTCCCGTCCCACGGGGTCGATGGCCCCGGGGGATCCCCCCTTCACGTCGCTGACGTCCCAGGCAGCGGCATACCCCTCGCCATAGGAGGGCCTCGCGAGCACCAGGGAGTGGCCGGTGCCGTCGGCCCCCACGGGCCAGGGGGGGAGGTTCGAGTACGGGATCTCGAGCAGGACGGCGTCGGTCTTGTCGAGGAGTTGCAGGAGTCCCGAACTCTTGAGCGAGCCGGCATAGGGGCCGCTCACCCCGGTGATATGGCGGGCCTGTTGCAGGGCCTCGGGATCGAGGGCGACGACGATTCGCGCCCCCCCCTGGAGCAGGGTCCCTTCGGGGAACGTGAACTGGATGTCCCCGGCCAGGCGGTATCCCCCGATGTTTTCCCAGTACGGGTTGGAGTTGTAGAGTTCAACGAACTCGAGGTTGTTGGTGATGCCAGCCAGGGGGGCGGGCTTGTACATGATCTCGGTGATCGCCACGCCGGTTTTCCGGCTGGAGGGCCCCGGGGGCTCCACCCTGGAGAAGGAGTCGGAGTTTTCGGAGCCCGTGGCATCCCCGAGGTCGCGGAACCCGGCGGCGGCTGTCAGGTTGGTCCCATGGCTCGTGAGGGCGAGCCCGAGGTAGAGGGTCGAGGGGATGGCCAGGGGAGTGGACCCGAGGCGCGCCCAGTTCTCACCATCACGGCTCGTGAACCCGGTGAAGAGGTTCTCCTCGCGACGGAGCCGCAGCCATGTTTCAGGCGGATTCGGAGGGAGGCTCCCGCTTTGCACGGTGGATGCCCCGGGGGTCTGGCGTGCCAGGAAGTAGGTGCCCTCCACTCCAGGGGTGGTGACCACCATGGCGAAGGGACTGGCGGTCGTGAGTCCTCCGCGGGCCATGAGGCCGGCCTTGGCCCAGGGGTCTCCCGCCTCCAGGGAGGAGACCCGCACGGCGACGTCGAAGTTCCCGGTTTTCACCTCCCAGTTGAACCCAAACTGGTCCCCTGCTCCCGCGATATCCTTCGTGCTGCTGGTCATGTCGTATCCGCCCGGAACACTGGTCACCTTCCCCGCCACGGTCGGATTTCCGAGGTCGACCGGGATGAGCTCAAGCGCGGTGAAGCTGACACGGGTGCCGGCGGGAACGGTATTGGGATGGAGGATCCCATCCTGAATCCCCGAGAGCGTCATCTGGTAGGCGGTGCCACGGATCATGGGGGACGTGGTCAGCAGCGCCGTCTGTGGATCGGTGAGCGCCGCCGAGAGAATGTTCACCCCGCCATCGAGGGCGAAGGCGGCCGGGGCTGTGATTGAGGCCGCGGTCACCGGTTCGCTGAAGGTGACCTGCAGGTGGGTGGCATCGAGGTACAGCACCCGCGTAACGGAGGGAGGCGTGGTGTCTTGGGTGACGGTCAGGAGGATCTCCGGGCTGTTGCTGCTGGTGGTCGTCCCGAAAAGCCGGCAGAGGTAGCGTTCCCCGTTGTTAGGAGTGATCTGGGCCGCCGGTATCAGGAACAGGGAGTTGGTGGCATCCGGGATGTCGGTGCCATTCCGCTGCCATTGGTAGCGGACCGGCCCCGTGCTGCCGGCCATTCCGATCAGGGAGACCGGGCGGCCCTCCGGCACCACCA
>DMJJ01000457.1:0-3058 GCA_003452185.1 Verrucomicrobiales bacterium
GATTCAACTACGACCTCTGGCTTGGCCCGGCCCCGCAGGCCGCGTATGCGCCCGCGCGCTGCCATGTGAACTTCCGATGGAACCTCGACTACTCCGGGGGGCAGCTCACCGACTGGGGCGGGCACCATCCCGACATCGCCCAGTGGGGGATGGGGACCGAGCGAACCGGCCCCGTGGCGATTCGCAATGCGCGGGGGGTTTATCCTCCCCGTAGCGAGCTCTGGAACACCGCCGGGGAGTTTTCCTTCGAGTGCCACTACAGCAACGGTGTCGTGCTGGTCATCTCCGACAAGAACGAGATGGGCGTGACGTTCGAAGGGACCGAGGGATCGATCTTCGTGACCCGGGGCAAGTACCGGACCAATCCCTCGACCCTCTGGGACTCGCAGATCGGCGACACAGAAACCCGCCTCTACGCAAGCGACGACCATTTCCGGAACTTCATCGACTCGGTCCTCTCGCGCAAGGAGCCGATCGCCCCCTGCGAAATCGCCCACCGGTCGATCACCCTCGCCCACCTCGGCAACATCGCCATGCAGCTTGGGCGCGACCTGAAGTGGGATCCAAAACGGGAGCGTTTTGTGAAGGACGACGAGGCGAACCGGATGCTCACCCGGCCCTACCGGGGTCCTTGGAAGCTTGGTTGAGTCAGGCGTCCCATCGCCCCGACCGCCTGGAGTGGATCCAAACGGGAGAGCGAGGGCCGGGCAGGCGGGGTTCGATCGGTCGGGCTACCGTTCCGTAACGCGGTAGAACCTCCAAGGCATCGTCGCAGCCTCCGCGTCGATGAACGGAATCTCGAGCCCCGTCCCGATGAGGTTGGTCAGCACCTGCCAATCGATCAGGTTGGAGGAGGCCTCCAGCGACGCGGGGCGGCCGGGCACCGTGAGCCAACCGAGCTGAACCCTCCCGTCGGGAAGGGGAGTGAACGTCTTGAACGGGATCGGGGGGGCGGCCCGCGGGGTGAAGACGACCTGATCGACCCATCCGCAGTCGCTTCCGACGCTGCCGGAGCCATCCTTGAGGTAAGACCACCGGGCCCGCTCGCCGGCCATGACCTCGAAGCTCAGGTTCGCCCAGGCGGTCTCGCCGGAGATCTGGATCGGGATGCGTTGCCCGAGCTGAAACTGGAGCACGTCGTATCCCGCCTCAGACGACACCTTCCACCAGAAACTGAGCGTTCCCGAGACCGGACAATCGATCCAGAGGGGGGCGCTGCCACCCTCCTCGAGCGGGATGTTCCGGGCCGAGTGACGCCCATCGTGGGAGACATCCAAAACCCCCACCCACGCGGAACCGGAGTCCAAGGTCGGAGCAGTGGACCATCGCAGATCCGGGCCATCGAGGGCGGTGGCGAGCGAAACCGTCGGGATGACCGTCACCCGCGCGCCGGCGGGCGAGGCCGTCCCATGCGGGTTGCTCAGCACGACGGTGTAGAGTCCGGCGTCGCCCGGCTGAACATTCGTAACCGTGAGCAGGCTTCGCGTCGCGCCGGGAATCGCGTTGCCATCCCGGAACCATTGGTACTCGGGGCTCGGGAAGCCGGAGGCGGCCATGTAGAGGCTCAGGTCCGAACCCGCATACAGGACCCTCTCCTTGAGGGCGGACTCCGACACCGGGGTACTCGGCTCGGGATCTCCTCCGGCAACCCGGCTGATGACCCCCGGCTCCACGCCGGTCAGGAGAAGCCCTCCCTGCGCATCGATCAACTGTGAGGAGGGGGCGTGTTCGAGCGGGATCTCGGGGAACCCGCCATCCAGGTCGCCGTCCGGTCGGAGCCGCAGCACCACGGCGGTTTCGTTCCCGTGCAGCGTCCGAACCGCCACGACGAAGAGACGCCCGTCCGGCAGCAGGGAGAGCGTCCTGGGCTCGAGCGTATTCCCGGGGGCCCGAAGCCAATCGGGATGGAACGAGGGATCGACCCGACCGTTGGGAAGCAGACGGCTCAGCGATACGAGGCCTGG
Organism: Verrucomicrobiales bacterium; assembly: GCA_003452185.1. Lineage (GTDB taxonomy): Bacteria > Verrucomicrobiota > Verrucomicrobiia > Limisphaerales > UBA11320 > UBA11320. The sequence goes on from DMJJ01000457.1 coordinate 1,965, forward strand.
CGATGCCGAATGGGCGACGAGAATCCGATCGGACGCATCGACCTTCAGGTCGTGGAACTGGGTATCCCGCGGAAAGGGAGGACGGAATGTCCTGTCCAACGTTCCATCGGGACTTCCCCGGTAAAGCCCGCTCGAGGAGATCGCCGCCACTGCACGGCCGTCCGACTGCGCCGCGAGCCCGGAAAGCCCGAGGTAGGAGGCTTCATAGGGAGGGATCAACACCGGGACGTACGCGCCGACCGGGGTGAGCTCATGGACTGTGCCCCAGCTATAACCACCGACAGAAAACCCGGCAAAGATCACCCCCCCATCGGGAAGCGTAAGGGCCAAGGTGTTCCCGTAACCGTCGGCCTGGAACGGCTCGAGGCTGGGGTCAACGCTGCCGTCTCCGTGGAGCCGCACAACCTCGTAAGGATAGATGCCTTCCAACCCAACCAAAAGTCGTCCACCCGGTTGCGGTGCCAAGGCGTCGAAGAGGAGGTTGGTGAACCAGTACGAGCCGGTGACGTACCGGGCCACCAGCCCACGGGTGCTGAACGTCGGATCCACCGTTCCCCCGGAGTTCAGGCGCGCCAGCCGATGAAGTCGAGTTCCATCCACCTCTTCAAACCGACCTGAGACCATCAGCTTCCCGTCGGGGAGAGGGATCACCTTGGCGAGGCTTCCGGGCGATGTGACCCGCGCGAGGGGCGTGATCGACCCATCCCGCTCCAGGAACGCGAGCTTCAGCGCCGGGTCCGAGCCGATGTCGATCTCCCCGGCCACCAGGACCCGTCCATCGGCCACTCCCTGGATCTCGTCGATTCGGTCGCCGCTCAAGCCGGAGGAGTTGAAGGTCGAGTCCGGGCTCCCGTCAGAGTTGATGCGAAGAATGGACTCCGTGCCACCGGCTGGGGTCAGGCCTTCGAGCAGCAGCCTCCCTTTGGGGTCATGGGAGGGGACAATCGTCCGCAGGAATGAGAGGGGGGTGAGCTCCGGGTTGAAGTCAGGATCCGGCGAACCATCGGGCGTGGTGCGATGGAGGGCAACCCGACCGCCGATTCCAAAGCCGAGCACGATCCGCTGGTCCGGCTGAATCGCGATGCCCATTACAA
>DMJJ01000457.1:3412-5986 GCA_003452185.1 Verrucomicrobiales bacterium
TCCGTCGGCAGCCAGCCGTTGGAGGATGGGGCGGGAGGGAGTGTTGGCAGAAGCGAGGATCCCTCCCGCGACGATCACCTTGCCATCCGCCTGGACCTCAAGCCCATGGAACACGGTCATCGGATCGAGGAAAGGGCTGGGATCGGGCACGAACGAGGGATCGACCTGGCCCGTGGGCAGGAGCCGGGCCAGGAGATAGCGGGAGTGACCATCGACACCGGAAAAAAAACCCAGCACGAGGATCCGGCCGTCAGGCTGCACCCGGAGCTGATCGACTGAAGCGGCCCGTGAGACCGTCGCAGCAGAGAAGGAAGGATCGAACGCGAGGTCTCGTACCCCGGTTCGGTCGTATCTCCAGAGGAGCCCCGAGCGTGTCCCCTCGTCAGCCCACCCGGAAACGATCACTCCGCCGTCCGGTGTGGCCGCGAGCACGGAATGGCCCCGGACCGCGGGCGTGTTGGCGGTCCCGGGAGCGAGGAGGCGCTCCGTGGTCGCAGGTCCCCCCGACGCGAACCCTGGATCGACAGTCCCATCGGGAAAGATCACGGCCAGGTTGGTGCGCGGGACGCCGTTCACCTCGGTGAAGCTCCCCACGATGCAGATCCGCCCATCGGCGAGCTGGGTCGTGGCCACGATCCGCCCGGCATCCCGGAAGCGGGGGCCAACGCTGGGGTTGAACCCCCCTGGAATCGCGGAGATGACTGCGCCGGCGCCTCCGAACGGAGTGAGGCAAAGGGCAAGCGTGATCGTGTGAAGGAATCCTTGAACTGTTTTCCGTGGCATATCAAAAACCTCCTCGGCTCCCTGCTTCCAGGAGCCGCATGTATCCCAGGACGGATACGGATGGGACAGCGCTCGGCGGCATCCCTCAGGGGAGCCCCCCCCCGCCCCGCTCAGTCTTCAGGCGAGGATCGGGCGAACCACCTGTCCATAGACATCCGTGAGCCGGTAATCGCGTCCCTGGAACCGGAATGTCAGCCGCTCGTGATTGAACCCAAGCAGGTGCAGCATCGTGGCCTGCAGATCATGCACATGGACCGGGTCCTGTGCAACGCTGAAACCGAGCTCATCCGACTCCCCGTACATCATTCCCCCGCGGACCCCGCCGCCGGCGACCATCATGCTGTAGCAGTCCGGGAAATGATCCCGCCCGAGAATGTCGCTTTTCGCCGTCCGGCCCTCGCGGAACGGGGTGCGACCGAACTCCCCCCCAAGGACGATCAGGGTCTCGTCGAGCAACCCCCGTTGTCGAAGGTCGCGAATGAGGGCCGCGACCGGCCGGTCCATGGTGGCGCACTTGCGGGTGAGGCCGTCGCGGATGTCCTCGCCGGGGCCGGTCCCATGAAAATCCCACCCCCAATCAAACAGCTGCACGTAGCGGACCCCCTGCTCCACGAGTCGCCGGGCGAGGAGACAGTTGTTGGCAAAGCTCGCCTCGCCGGGCTTGGCGCCGTAGGCCTCGAGGGTGGGGGCCGACTCGCGGCTAATGTCCATGACCTCGGGCACGGAGGTCTGCATCCGGAAGGCGAGCTCGTACTGGGCGATCCGGGTCACGGTCTCGGGATGCCCCATCTCACGGACCTGCATCTCGTTGAGATCCTTCAAGGCATCCAGGCTGGCGCGGCGCAACCCGCGGTCGAACCCGGCGGGATCCGAGGCATAGAGCACGGGATCCCCCTTCGACCGGCACTGCACCCCCTGGTACACCGAGGGGAGAAATCCGCTCCCAAAGGAGTTGCGTCCACCGTTCGGCTGGACGCCGCTCGAGATGAGGACCACGAAGCCGGGGAGGTTCTCATTCTCGGACCCGAGTCCGTAGGTGACCCACGATCCGATGGAGGGACGGCCCGGCCTGGGGGAACCGGTGTAGACCAGGAGCTCGGCGGGGGCGTGGTTGAATTGGTCGGTGTGCATCGACCGGATCACGCAAAGCTCATCCGCGACCCCCTGGAGGTGGGGAAGCGCATCCGAAAGCCAGACCCCTCCCTGCCCGTGCCGGGTGAAGGTCCTGGGGGTCCCGAGCAGCTTCGGGGTACCGGAGGTGAAGGCAAACCGCTTCCCCTTGAGGAACGCATCAGGGCAATCCTGCCCGTTTCGCTTCACCAGCTCAGGCTTGTAGTCAAAGAGGTCGAGGTGGGGGGGAGACCCGGTCAGGTGGAGGTAGATGACCCGTCGTGCGCGCGGGCGAAAGTGGGGGGCACGGGCCGCGAGCGGGTCGGAGGAGGAGGGACTCGGCGTGGCAGCCGCAGCGGGGTGATCCCGGGTCAGGAGCGAGGTGAGAGCCATGGCTCCGAGCCCCCCCGGCGCGCGCTTCAGGAAGTGGCGCCGGGTCTCGTGCTGAAGGAATTCAAATCGGGGGTTCATGGGGGTCGGTCGATCAAGGGATCACCGCTTCATCAGGGTCTCGTCGAGGTTGAGGAGCACGTTCGCAACGACGGCCCAGGAAGCCGCCTCGAGGGTGTCGACCGCCGTCCCCCCGGCCAGGTCGCGGGCGCGGGCGGGGTCGGAGGTGAGCCGCCGGAGGGTGGTCGCCTGGAGCTGGAGGATCCGAGTCAGCTCGGCGGAGGTGGGGGG
>DMJJ01000206.1 GCA_003452185.1 Verrucomicrobiales bacterium
GTGAATATCCAGGAGTAACCAGGCTTGCCGAGGTTCTGCCCCAGCCCCTTGAGCACGATTGCCCCCCCCTCCACCACCGTCGCCCCCTGCGGCCGCTGCACCACCGATGGGTAGACGCCGGTCACAACGAGCGAGATCGGTTTCGACGTCACGGCGCCAAATGCGTTGCTGGCCAGGAGTTGGTAGGAGCCGGAGTTGGGATAATCGAGCGCCGCAAGGGTCAATACGTTCCCGGTTGCGGAAGCCAGGAGCACGCCCTCCTTGAACCACTGGAACTGAGGCACGGGCGAACCGTCGATCACAGGTGCCAGCAGGGCCGTTGTGGCAAAACGTCCCTTGAGCGACAGAGGCTGGGAGACCAACGCCGGAGGGTAATAGGGCTGGATGCCAACGAACCGGCTGGTCACGCTGCCGCAGCTGTTGCTCGCGATCACACCGTACAGAAACTGGGAGACGTGGGAGGAGTTCACGACCGTCAGGGTCGGGTTGGTCTGTCCGCCCAGAGCGATGAAGCTGTCCGGCGTCCCGCGGAGCCACTGAAAACCGACGGCGGTGTCCGAGGCGACCTCGGCCGTGAACGTCGACGGAGTCCCGACCAGGCTGGCTGCCCACTGTGGCTGAGCAATGAACGTCGGGGCGCATTGCGCCCCGAAGAGACGTGGAGCGGCGAGAATCACCACTGCCCAAAAGAGCACGCCCAGCCCTGCCCAGGGATGGCTGGGATGGGGGGCGCGACCATGGACCTGGAAACCCGGTTGCATTGGAAAACCCACTTGGGACGGGGAAAAGGTAGTGATTTTCCCGCCATTTGCAACGCCCAACCACCCGCACAGGGATGTTTGCCGCAAGAGACCGCAATAGAGGACCGGAACGGCGAAGCCGCAAAGGAACACAAAGAGCGCAAAAGAGGCGAGGGCGGAACGGGGTTCAGGGAAGGTGAAATGAACGAACAAACCCACCCTTCGCGTTCCCTGCTCAGATAAAAAACCGAGGCCCCCTTTTTGCGTTCTTTGTGTTCCTTCGCGGCCCCCCCTCAGGTTCTTCTATCGCGGCTCTCTTTTTTTCGCGGCCCCACACCCAGCGCGAGGGGGGCGCAAAAACCGGGGGGAGAACGCCAAACGAAGGGAGGCACCAGCGGGGGCGCGGACGTTGGTTGACCTCATGCCGCGGGAGCTCTGCCTCTCGACGCCCGCCACCCGAGGCCCCGGCAGGCGTCCGGTGGCCGCTGTTCCGGAAGTGTGACGAACCCCGTGGCGCTTCCCTGCACCATGGACCTGTCGACATCCAGCAACGGGCGGGCGGCTCCCACGGGACGGGCCCTGAGCCTCGGCATCGACGTCGGGTCGGTGACGGTCAAGGCCGTCCTGCTGGACACGACGGGAAGGGTCCTGGAGTCGCGCTACCAGCGCTCTCACGGCAAGCCGCGCCAGACGCTTCACTCGCTCCTCCAGGAGATCGCCTCCCATCACGACCTGTCGAACGGCACCTGGGTCGGGCTCACGGGGTCCGGGGGAGAGGCCGTCTCCCACCTCCTGGGGGGAAGGCACGTCAACGAACTGATCGCCCAGACCCGGGGGCTCCAGCAATACCACCCCGAGGCCCGGACGGTCATCGAGATCGGGGGACAGGACAGCAAGTTTCTCCAAGTGGAGCTCGACCCGGGCACGGGGCGGATGGACCTGGTCGACTTCGCGATGAACAACCTCTGCGCCGCCGGCACCGGGGCGTTCCTCGACCAGCAGGCGGAGCGGCTCGGGATCGCGATTGAGGGGGAGTTCGGACGCCTGGCCCTGCTGTCCGAGAAGCCGGCCAGAATCGCAGGCCGGTGCACGGTCTTCGCGAAATCCGACATGATCCACCTTCAACAGAAGGGAACCCCCATGGCCGACATCCTGGCCGGCCTCTGCCAGGCCCTCGCCCGCAACTTCACCACCGTGGTGGCGCGGGGGAAGCGGTTTCTCCCCCCGGTCGTTTTCCAGGGAGGCGTGGCCTTCAACCTGGGGGTCGTGCGGGCGTTCGAGTCGGTCCTGGGGCTCGAGCCGCGGAGCCTCATCGTGCCGGAACATCATCCTTTCATGGCGGCGATCGGAACGGGGCTCCTGGCGGCCGAAAATGGAGGCCCGGGGACCCCCAACCCGTTCCCGGGACTCGAGGGGCTGCTGGACCTCGCGCTGGAGCGCCCCCTGTCGCGGGAGGCTCGCCCCCCGCTCCACCGCCGCCCCGCCCTGCCCTCCGGAGGGCCGGTCCCGCAACCCCCGGCCCGGCCCGACGGGGAGACCGGCCGACCGCTTGAGGTTGCCCTCGGAATCGATGTCGGTTCGGTCAGCACCAAAGCCGTGCTGATCGACGCCGGGGGAGGGGTCGTGAGCCGGAGATACCGGATGACGGCGGGACGCCCGCTCGAGGCGGTGGCGGTCGCCCTGAGGGAGATCGGCCAGGAGGCGGGGCCCGGGATCCGCGTCACCGCGGTCGGGGTCACGGGCTCGGGGCGCGAACTGACGGGGGAGTTCGTCGGAGCAGACCTGGTGAGGAATGAGATCACCTGCCAGGCGCGGGCCGCCATCGCGTGCCACCAGTCGGTCGACACCCTCTTCGAGATCGGGGGACAGGACAGCAAGTACACCCGGATCGAACAGGGGACAGTGGTCGACTTCGCGATGAACAACGCCTGCGCGGCCGGCACGGGCTCCTTCCTGGAGGAGCAGGCCGACCGCCTCCGGGTCAGGATCGAGGACGAGTTCAGCAACCTCGCGTTCGCCTCGCCGCATCCCGCGTCGCTCGGATGTCGATGCACCGTGTTCATGGAGTCGGACATCGTCCATCACCAGCAGGAGGGGGCCGAGCTCAAGGACCTGACCGCGGGGCTGGCCTGCGCGATCGTCGAAAACTACCTCACCCGCGTGGTCGCCGGACGGCCGGTCGGCCGCACGGTCCTGTTTCAAGGAGGGGTGGCCTTCAACCCGAGCGTCGTGGCGGCGTTTGAACGGCGCCTTGGGCGAAGCATCCTCGTCCCCCCGCATCACGAGGTGACGGGGGCGATCGGAGCGGCGACGCTCGCGATGGAGGAGCGGGGAGACCGGCTGCGCCGCGGCGAGGCGGGCGCGACCTCGTTTCGCGGGTTCGAACTCGGGGACCGCGGCTATCGCACGACCTGCTTCACCTGCAAGGGGTGCTCCAACCTGTGCGAGATCAACCGGGTGGTTTTCGAACGGGAGCGCCCCCTCTTCTTCGGGGCTCGATGTGACCGGTTTGACGCCACGAGCCGCACCCCTGTGAGGGAGCAGGAGCTGATTCCGGACCTGTTCAAGGAGCGCAACGACCTCCTGCTCGGCGGCCATGTCCCACCCCCCCGGGAGCGGACGGGAAGGCCGCGCATTGCGATCCCGAGGGCCCTGAGCTTTCACGATCTCTTCCCGTACTGGCGTGCCTTCTTCGACTCCCTGGGCATCGAGGTGGAGCTCTCCTCCCCCACGAACCCGGCCACCCGGTCCAGAACCGCGAGCATGGCGGCGATCGAAACCTGCTTCCCGGCGAAGCTGCTCTTCGGGCACGTCTCGGAACTTCTCCAAGGGTCGGCCGACTGGATTTTCCTGCCCTGCGTCGCCAACCGCGAGGCCCCTCCCGGGGAGGCGGAGGAAAACATGTACTGCCCCATCATCCCGGCCTCGGCGAACCTGGTGCTGGCCCAGCTCCCGCCCGTGGCGCGCCAGCGGATCGTGACCCTCCCCCTGCACCTACAGTGGGGCGGGATCCTGTCGCGTGAGCTCGACACCCTCGCCGACCGGCTCGGCGTCGGACGCAACGGGATGCGGCAGGCGCGGCAGGCGGGAGAGCAGGCCTTGCGGGAGTTCCACACCAGCGTGCAGATCCGGGGTCGTGAGGCACTGGGGCAGATCCCCCCCGGAATGCAAGCCGGGGTCCTGGTGGGCCGCCCGTACAACACCTGCGACCCGGGCGTCTGCCTCGACCTGCCGTTCAAGCTGCGCCGGATGGGGGTGCTTCCAATCCCCATGGACTACCTGCCGCTCGACTCGGCGGGACCG
>DMJJ01000055.1:0-1401 GCA_003452185.1 Verrucomicrobiales bacterium
GCCTCCAACACCAAGCTCTTCACCGCCGCCATGGCCTTGGAGGTTCTCGGCCCGGCGTATCGGATCCGAACCACGCTGCTCTCCTCCGCGAAGCCCGACAGCCACGGCCGGCTCAACGGTGACCTGGTGGTACGGGGAGAAGGGGATCCGAGCTTCTCCTCGCGGTTCCCGGGCCGGGAGGGGCAGCCTCCCCTGGAGCCGCTGGTCGGGGCGATGCAGCGGGCCGGGGTTCGATCGGTCCGCGGGAATCTCATCGCGGACGAGAGTGCATTCGTGGGGCCCCCGTTCGGGGCAGGATGGATGGCGGAGGATCTCGATGCCCCCTACAGCCCGGAGATCTCCCCCCTCTCGCTCAACGAGAATGTGGCCGAGTGGGTGATCACCCCGGGGCCCGGGGCCGGGACTTCACCCACGATCCGTGTCCCGTTTCTCCCCTCGGCCATCGGCTTCGCAAACATCGCTCGAACGGCACTCCCCGGGACCAAAACCGACATCCAGAGCCAGCGGCTTCCGGGCCAGAGCCTGATCCGGATCTGGGGAGAGATCGCGGCCGACTCCCCCCCGATCACCAACCTGGTGGCCGTCCACCGGCCTGCCGAGTGGTTTGGGACCGCCCTGGCCGACGCTGCCGGCCAACGGGGTATCCGCATCACGGGCCAGGTCCGGGCCGTTGACTGGTTTGAGCGACGCGCCCACCCCGAGGGGGTCCCGACCTTGAAGGAACTTGCCCACGTCGACTCCCCCCCGGTCTCGGAGATCGTCCGGGCAATGCTCAAGCCCTCCAACAACCAGATCGCGGAGATGCTCCTGCTGGTCGCCGGGACCCGGGAACCGGGTGGCCCGGTCGGCCAGACGACGGAGGCCCGCGGGGCCGCTGCGCTGGCACGGTTTTACAAATCGATTCCCTCCGCCCCGCCCGAGCCTTACCTTGAGGAGGGGTCAGGACTCTCCCGACGGCATGAGGTGAGCGCGGCGAGCCTGGTCGCCCTGCTGGCCCACATGGACCGCCACCCCGCGGGGGCGGCCTTCCGGGAGGCCCTGCCCGTGGCCGGGGTCGATGGCACCCTTGCGACGCGGATGCGGGGGACCGCCGCCCAGAACACGGTGAGGGCGAAGACCGGAACGCTCCATGGGGTGAATAGCCTCTCGGGCTACGTCACCACGGCCGCCGGGGAGCGGCTGGCCTTTGCGATCCTGCTCAATGGATACTCGAGCCCGGATCCGCAGCATCCGGCCCGGGGGGAGTTGGATGCCATCGCCGTGGCCCTGGCCGGCCTTCAAACCCGGTCCCGGTGAGTGTGATGGACGCGGAGTGAGGGCGGATCCGGTCGCAGAACTCGAAGGCCAGCCGCTCCCCTCCGGGACGCTCACCCTCCCCGGCACCCAGCCCATCCCCGACAA